>NZ_MLQM01000018.1:0-49456 GCF_001854525.1 Mycobacterium talmoniae | reverse complement strand
GTTCGGTGGCGCGGGCCAAAAACGCCGCCGCGGCCGCGGTTCCGCCCCGCTGCGCCGCCCGGCCGGCGGATCGCTCCAACTCGGCGGCGACCGACTCGTCCGGGCCGGCCGCCGCGTACGCGCGGTGCCAGGCACGGCGGTCGGGGTCGTGCGCCGGGTCGGTCGCCTCGACCAGGGCCCGGTGGGCGTCGCGGCGCTCGTCGCCGGTGGCCGCACGGTAGGTGGCCGAACGCACCAGCGGGTGCCGGAACCGCACCCGCGCACCCACCTCGATCAGGCCCGCCTCCTCAGCCGGGGCCAGGGCGGCGCCGGGCAGGGCCAGCACCGCGGCGGCCCGCAGCAGCAGCGTCGCGTCCCCTAGCGGCTCCGCGGCGGCCACCAGCAGCAGCCGCTGGCAGTCCCGAGGCAAGGCGCGAATCTGCGCCAGGTAATGGCGTTCGATCTGTCCGGCCACCGGCACCACATCCGGGCGGTAGTAGCCACCGGCCAGTTCGGCGGGCGACAGGCCGCGGGGCAGCTCCAGCAGCGCCAGTGGGTTGCCGTGGGTTTCGGCGACGATCCGGTCGGCGACCTGCGCGTCGATCCGCCCGGGCACCGCCGACTCCAGCAGCGCGCGGGCGTCGGTGTCGGCCAACCCCCGCAGCATCAGTTTCGGCAGCCCGGTCAGGCCGTCGACCGGCTCACGCAGCGCGAACACCAGGGCGACCGGTTCGGCGAGCAGCCGGCGCGCCACGAACCCCAACGTCTGCGCGGAGACCCGGTCCAGCCAGTGGGCGTCGTCGACCACGCACAGCACCGGCCGGTCCTCTGCCGCCGCGGACAGCAGGCCCAGCACCGCGAGACCGACCAAGAACCGGTCGGGGGCCGGCCCGGAGCTCGCCCCGAACGCCACGGCCAACGCCGCGCGCTGCGGCTCGGGCAGCCGGTCGACTCGATCCAACAGCGGGCGGCACAGCTGCTGCAGACCGGCGAACGCGAGCTCCATATCGGATTCCACGCCGACGGCGCGGATCAGCTGAAAATCCGCGGCGGACTCGACGAGGTAGCCCAGCAGCGCGGTCTTGCCGATCCCGGCCTCGCCGCGGACTACCAGCACCTGGCTGGCGCCGCCGCGCGCCGCCGCGAGCAGCTCCCGCAACCGCCCGCACTCGGCGTCCCGCCCCCGAAAAGACGTAAAGGCCCCCTTTTCGGTGCCGAAAAGGGGGCCTTTACGTCTGCTCACGCAGAAAAACTAGCCCTTGCGGGCCTTGATCGCCTCGGTCAGCTGCGGGGTGACCTTGAACAGGTCCCCGACGATGCCGTAGTCGGCGATCTCGAAGATCGGCGCCTCTTCGTCCTTGTTCACCGCGACGATCGTCTTGGACGTCTGCATCCCGGCGCGGTGCTGGATCGCCCCGGAGATGCCCAACGCGATGTACAGCTGCGGCGACACGGTCTTGCCGGTCTGGCCCACCTGGAACTGGCCCGGGTAGTAGCCGGAGTCCACCGCGGCACGCGACGCACCGACGGCGGCACCCAGCGAGTCGGCCAGCTCCTCGACCACCGAGAAGTTCTCCGCGCTACCTACCCCGCGACCACCGGCCACCACGATCGGGGCCTCGGTCAGTTCCGGCCGGTCGCCGGCGACGGCGGGCTCACGGGACGTGATCTTCGTCGCGTTCTCGGCCGGTTCGGGCACCTCGACGGTGACCTGCTCACCGGCACCGTCGGCCGGGGCCGGCTCGATGGACCCGGCCCGCACGGTGATCACCGGGGTGTCGCCGTTGGCCTGCGCGTCGACGGTGAACGCGCCACCGAAGATGGAGTGCACCGTCTTGGCGCCCTCCTTGACCTCGACCACGTCGACCAGCAGGCCCGAACCGATCCGGGCGGCCAGCCGCCCGGCGATCTCCTTGCCGTCGGCGTTGGCGGCCAGCAGCACCGCGGCCGGGGTGGCCGATTCGGCCAGCGCGGCCAGCACGTCGACCACCGGGGTGATCAGGTAGTTGGTCACGGTGTCGGACTCGGCAACGTAGATCTTGGCGGCGCCGGCCGCCTTGAGCCCGTCGACCAGCGGCGCGGCCGCGCCCGGGCCGCCCACCACGACGGCGGCCGGCTCGCCCAAAACGCGAGCGGCGGTGATCAATTCGGAGCTGACTTTTTTCAGCGCTCCGTCGGCGTGCTCAACGAGCACCAGTACTTCAGCCATGGGTTATATCGCTCTCGTCTTAGATGATCTTCTGGGCAACCAGGTACTCGGCGATCTTGGTGCCGCCCTCGCCTTCGTCGGTGATCTTCTCTCCGGCGGTCTTCGGCGGCTTGGGGGTCGACGCGGTCACCGTCGACCCGGCGTTGGCGACGCCGACCTCGTCGGCCTCGACGCCGATCTCGGCCAGCGTGAGCACGGTGACTTCCTTCTTCTTGGCGGCCATGATGCCTTTGAAGGACGGGAAGCGCGGCTCGTTGATCTTCTCGTTGACGCTGACCACCGCCGGCAGCGCCGCCTCCAGGGTGAACACCCCGTCGTCGGTCTCGCGCTCGGCGGTGATCTTGCCGTCCTCCAGGGTCACCTTGCGCACGTGGGTCAGCTGCGGCAGGCCCAGGTATTCGGCGATGATGGCCGGCACCGCGCCGCCCACGCCGTCGGTGGACTCGTTACCGGCGATCACCAGTTCGGTGCCCTCGATGGTGCCCAGCGCGCGGGCCAGCGCCCACGCGGTCTGCACCACGTCGGAGCCGTGCAGGCCGTCGTCCTTGAGGTGCACGGCCTTGTCGGCACCCATCGACAGCGCCTTGCGGATCGCCTCGGTGGCGCGCTCCGGGCCGGCGGTCAGCACGGTCACCGACCCCTCGCCGCCCTCTTTCTCGCGGATCAGCAGGGCTTCTTCGACGGCTCGCTCGTTGATCTCGTCGAGCACCGCGTCGGCGGCCTCGCGGTCAAGGGTGTAGTCACCGTCGGTGAGCTTGCGCTCCGACCATGTGTCTGGGACCTGTTTGATCAGGACCACGATGTTCGTCATGAGACTGGCTCGTCCTCCTCGAAGGGAGTCTTGCAACCCCCGGGTCGCAAAACTTGGGTCACGGTCACGCCCCCGCACAACGATGTTACTCACGGGTAACTTTGTGCGGTTCGCTCGTACACCATAGCGGGTCACCGTGCAGGTTCTGCCTGCCCGTCGGGGTGAAGCATTCGCGAACCACCCGGTTGACAGATAGCCTGCCTGTTGCAATGAGCACATCCGCTACCGACGGTCCCGATACCGGCACCGCGCCGGACGCCGACACCTTGGCGCTGACCGGCGAACGCACCATCCCCGGCTTGGCCGAGGAGAACTACTGGTTCCGCCGCCACGAGGTGGTCTACCAGCGGCTGGCGCCGCGCTGCGCGGGCCGCGAGGTGTTGGAGGCCGGCTGCGGGGAGGGTTACGGCGCCGACCTGATCGCCGGCGTGGCCCGCCGGGTGATCGGCCTGGACTACGACGAGACCACCGTGGCCCATGTGCGGGCCCGCTATCCGCGGGTGCAGGTGATGCACGGCAACCTCGCCGAGCTGCCGCTGCCCGACGCGGCGGTGGATGTCGTTGTTAATTTCCAGGTCATCGAGCACCTGTGGGATCAGGCCCAGTTCGTCGCCGAGTGCGCGCGGGTGCTGCGCCCGGGCGGGCTGCTGATGGTGTCCACCCCCAACCGGATCACCTTCTCGCCGGGCCGCGACACCCCGATCAACCCGTTCCACACCCGCGAACTGAACGCCAAGGAGCTGACCGAGCTGCTGGTCGACGGCGGGTTCCGCGTGGACGGGATGCACGGCGTTTTCCACGGGCCGCGACTGGCCGACCTCGACGCCCGCCACGGGGGCTCCATCATCGACGCGCAGATCGCCCGGGCGGTGGCCGACGCCCCGTGGCCGGATCAGCTGCTGGCCGACGTTGCCGGGATCGGCACCGCCGACTTCGACCTGCTCGAGGCGGGCGACCGGGATATCGACGACAGCCTGGATCTGGTGGCGATCGCGGTGCGGCCGTGACCCGCGCCGAGCCGGTACCGGGCCTGTTCACCCTGGTGCTGCACACCCACCTGCCGTGGCTGGCCCATCACGGCCGCTGGCCGGTCGGCGAGGAATGGTTGTATCAGTCCTGGTCGGCGTCCTACCTGCCGCTGCTGCGGGTGCTGGACACCCTGGCCGGCGAGGATCGGCGTCGGCTGATCACCCTGGGGGTTACCCCGGTGGTGGCCGCCCAACTCGACGACCCGTACTGCCTGGACGGTATGCACCACTGGCTGGCCAACTGGCAGCTGCGCGCGGTGGAGGCGACCACGCTGGCAGAACCGTTGCGCAGCTTCGGGATTCATGAATGCGCCGCCGCCGAGCGGGCCCTGGACGACTTCGGTACCCGGTGGCGGCACGGCGCCAGCCCGCTGCTGCGCGAGCTGGTCCAGGCCGGCACGGTGGAGTTGCTGGGCGGCCCGCTGGCCCACCCGTTTCAGCCGCTGCTGAACCCGCGGCTGCGCGAATTCTCGCTGCGCGAAGGCCTGGCCGACGCCCGGCACCGGCTGGCGCACACCCCCGCCGGCATCTGGGCGCCCGAATGCGCCTACGCCCCCGGGATGGAACACGACTACGCCGGCGCCGGGGTGACGCATTTCATGGTCGACGGCCCGTCGCTGCACGGCGACACCGCGCTGGGCCGCCCGGTCGGGGGCAGCGACGTCGTCGCGTTCGGGCGGGACCTGACCGTCAGCTACCGGGTGTGGTCGCCGAAATCGGGGTATCCCGGCCACGGCGCCTACCGCGACTTTCACACCCACGACCACCGCACCGGGCTCAAACCGGCCCGGGTCACCGGGCGGGCCGTGCCGCCGGAAGACAAGGCGCCCTATGACCCGCAGCGCGCGGCGGCCGCCGTGGACGGTCACGTCGCCGACTTCGTCGACGTGGTCCGGCGCCGGCTGGTCTCGGAGTCCGAACGGATCGGGCGGCCCGCGCATGTGGTCGCCGCGTTCGACACCGAGCTGTTCGGCCACTGGTGGTATGAGGGCCCGCTGTGGCTGGAGCGGGTGCTGCGGGCGCTGCCGGCCGCCGGGGTGCAGGTGGGCACCCTGTCCGATGCGATCACCGCCGGCTATGTCGGCGCTCCGGTCGAATTGCCGCCCAGCTCTTGGGGTTCGGGCAAAGACTGGCAGGTGTGGACCGGCGACAAGGTGGCCGATCTGGTGCAGCTCAACGCCGAAGTGGTGGACACCGCGCTGTCCACCGTCGACAAGGCGCTGACCCAGACGTTGGATGGGCCCACCCCACGCGATCGGGTCGCCGACCAGATCCTGCGCGAGACACTGCTGACGGTGTCCAGCGACTGGCCGTTTATGGTGAGCAAGGACTCTGCCGCCGACTACGCCCGGTATCGGGCGCATCTGCACGCGCATGCCACCCGGGAGATCGCCGGGGCGCTGGCGTCGGGCCGCCGCGACACCGCGCAGCGGCTGGCCGACGGTTGGAACCGCGCCGACGGCCTGTTCGGCGCCCTGGACGCTCGGAGGCTGCGGTGCTAGTTCGGCGCGAGTGTGCGTGTCCCCGGTCGACACGCCGAGGCGAAACCCGTTTCTGCGCACGCTCGCGCGGACAGGGAGCCGGCGCGTGAAGATCCTGATGGTGTCGTGGGAGTACCCGCCGGTGGTGATCGGCGGGCTGGGCCGCCACGTCCACCACCTGTCCACCGCGCTGGCCGCCGCCGGCCACGACGTGGTCGTGCTGTCCCGCCGCCCCACCGACACCGATCCGAGCACCCACCCGTCGTCCGACGAGGTCAGCGAGGGCGTGCGGGTGGTGGCCGCGGCGCAGGACCCGCACGAATTCTCCTTCGGTCCGGACATGATGGCCTGGACGCTGGCCATGGGCCACTCCATGGTCCGCGCCGGGCTGTCGCTGAAGACCCATGGCGGCCAGCGGATCTGGCGGCCCGACCTGGTGCACGCCCACGACTGGCTGGTGGCGCACCCGGCGATCGCGCTGGCCGAATTCTACGATGTGCCACTGGTTTCCACGATTCACGCCACCGAAGCCGGACGGCATTCCGGCTGGGTGTCCGGCCGGATCAGTCGTCAGGTGCACGCGGTGGAATCCTGGCTGGTCCGCGAATCCGATTCGCTGATCACCTGTTCGGCCTCGATGCGCGACGAGATCACCGAGCTGTTCGGCCCCGGCCTGGCCGAAACCACCGTCATCCGCAACGGAATCGAGGCGGCCCGGTGGCCGTTCGCGCCGCGACGGCCACGCACCGGACCGCCCGAGCTGGCGTATGTGGGGCGGCTGGAGTATGAGAAGGGTGTCCAGGAGGCCATCGCCGCGCTGCCCCGGATCCGGCGCGCCCACCCGGGCACCACGCTGACCGTCGCCGGGGACGGCACCCAGCAGGACTGGCTGCTCGAGTGCGCCCGCAAGCACCGGGTGCTCAAGGCGACGCGGTTCGTCGGGCGCCTGGACCACGACGAGCTGCTGGCGTTGCTGCACCGGGCCGACGCCGCGGTACTGCCCAGCCACTACGAGCCGTTCGGCCTGGCCGCCCTGGAAGCCGCCGCGGCCGGCACCCCGCTGGTGACGTCGAACGTGGGCGGGCTGGGCGAGGCTGTGATCAACGGGGTGACCGGCGTGTCCTGCCCGCCGCGCGACGTCGCCGCGCTGGCCGCCGCGGTGCGCACGGTGCTCGACGACCCGGCGGCCGCGCAGTCCCGGGCGCGGGCCGCCCGGGAGCGGCTCACCGCCGACTTCGACTGGCACACGGTGGCCGACGAAACCGCGCAGGTGTATCTGGCGGCCAAGCGCGCCGAGCGGGAACCGCTGCCGCGCCGGCCGATCGTCGAGCACGCGCTGCCGGATCGGTAGCGGTTAGCCCAGCAAATCCAGCACCGAGCTGAACCAGCTGGGGTCGAATCCTACTGCGGCGGCAATCGAGCCCAAGTCCAGGCCGCTCAGCAGCGACGGCATCGCCGGCGCCAGCCCCGACGCGAGCGCGGCCACCGCGGCCGGGGTGTTCACCGCGGGATACGTGGTGGCAAAATCCGACGCCGGCAGCACGCCCAGATCCACCAGCGCGTCGCTGACACCCTGGTAGGCGCCGGTGACCAGCTGGCCAAAGATGGTGAGCGGGTTGAAGTCCGGGGCGGGAACGCTCGGATACTCGGGCAGATAGACCCCGAGGCTATTGAGCAGCGGTTTGGCCAGTTGTTCGATGTCGGCCAGCGGGCTGAAGCCGGGCAGCAGCTGCGCCGGCGTCGGCACATCGGCGTAACCGTTGGGGTTGTATCCCAAATTGACCAGCACGGTCAGATCCGGCTGCAGCAGGTCGGCCAGCAGCTTTCCCACCAGCGGGATCGCCCGCAGCGGTTCGACCAGCGGCAGATCCTGGGTCGGAATCATGTAGTAGTGGGTGACCCCGTCGTAGCCCGGGGACGTGGCCAGCGGCACCGCGCTTTGGATCTGGGCGGCCGTGAGATTGGCATACTGGGTGTGCACGTAGAGCGCCCCCAGCAGCGCGTTGAGGTCGGCCACCACATTGAGCGGGTATTGCGGGAAATCGGCGGCGCCGTCGTATTGCCCGGTGTAGATGTCCGTCGGGTACGGGGTATCCGCGGGAGTCGCGCCGTAGAACGGGATCCCGAGGATCGGGATGTTGAACGCGAAGCGTTCGAAGATGCCGCCGTCGGGGTTGTCCAGGTCGCCGGTGAGCATGAACGACAGGTCCTCGGGGCTGGGTCGTTCGTCGGCGGGCAGCGCATCCAGGGCGTTCAGCTCCAGGCTGGCGATCACCGCGCTCTGCGAGTAGCCGAACACCAGGGTGTCGCTGCCCGCGGGCCGGTCCATGATCGCGTTGTTGAGAATCAATTCGCCCTGAGCCGCCGACTGATCGAGGGTCAGGCCGCTCAGGAACGGAATGTCGACGCCCTCGGGGGTGTACAACCCGAACGGGGTGTACCCGGCGAACAGCGGGTTGGATTGCAGGTAGGCCGCATCGATGGCGCTCACATAGCTGGGCGCCGGATCCGGGTTCAACGTGCCGCCCATGATGAACGCCAGGCCGTCGGTGGCGTCGTCGGCCGCCGCGGGTGCGGCCTGCAGCGTCGACATGCACACCGCGGCACCGACATTCGCCAACAACGCCGCACCCAGCCGGGCCAACCGATGTCGTGTCATGGCCACCTCCGAAGGTTGTCCAGCACCATACTCGCGATTTATTCAGTTGATTGATTTTTAAGCTAATGAAATGCTCACGCTATGGTCTGGCAGCGTTTCGCGGCCGCCGTGAGCGGGCGTCGTTCGTGGCTGCCGGCCGCCGCGGTCCTGGTGGTGGCCGGTGCGCTGCTGGGGTTCAGCGGCGGCAACGCCGCGGCCACCTCTTCGCCGGTGGCGCTGCCCAGCACCGCGCAGTCCGCCCGGGCCGCCGCCACGCTGGGCGAGTTCCCCGGCGGTGACCGGGCAGCGGCGATCCTGGTCACCACCCGCCGCGACGGGACGGTGCTGACGCCAGCGGATCTCAGCGCCGCCGCGCGGGCCCGCGACCGGATGCGCCGGGTTCCGCAGGCGCTCGCCGGCCCGCCCACACCGGTGGTGCCGTCCCGCGACGGCAAGGCGGCGATCACCACCGTGGCGTTGAGCGCCACGCTGTCCGGGTTCGCGCTCTCCGACGCGGTGACCGCGTTGCGGGCGGCCGCCGCCGAGGGCCTGCCCGCACCGCTGGTCGGGCACGTCACCGGCGGGCCGGCGTTCGGCGCCGATATCGCCAACGCGTTCACCGGCGCGAACGTCACCCTGCTGGTGGTGACCGCGTTGGTGGTCGCGCTGCTGCTGATCGCCACCTACCGCTCACCGGTGTTGTGGCTGCTGCCGCTGACGGTGATTGCGCTGGCCGACCGGGTGGCCACCGTGGTCGGCGTTCACGTCGCCGCGGCCACCGGGCTCAGCTTGGACGGTTCCACCTCCGGCATCACCAGCGTGCTGGTGTTCGGCGCCGGCACCAACTACGCGCTGCTGTTGATCTCGCGCTACCGCGACGAACTGGGCGGGCGCGCCGGTCACCGCAGCGCGTTGCGCCGGGCGGTGCGCACCGCCGGCCCGGCGATCCTGGCCAGCAACGCCACCGTCGTCCTGGCCCTGCTGACCCTGCTCACCGCGATCACCCCGAGCACCCGCAGCCTGGGGCTGTGCGCGGCGTGCGGCCTGGCCGTCGCGGCGCTCTTCGTGCTTGTCGTGTTGCCGCCGCTGCTGGCGGTGTGCGGCCGAAAAGTGTTCTGGCCGTTCATCCCCCGCGATGATGAGGCGCCGGCGGCGGCCACCGGGATGTGGCGCCGGGTCGCCGACGGGGTCGGTCGCCGCCCCGGCCCGATCTGCACGCTGGCCGTCACCGTCTTGGCGGCGTCGACGGCCGGGCTGCTGGGCACCCGCCTCGGGCTGTCCCAGACCGAGCAGTTCCGGCTGCGCGCCGACTCGGTCACCGGATTCGACACGGTGGCCGCGCATTTCTCCGGCGGGGCCTCCGACCCGACCGTGGTGATCGCCGCCAGCGACCGCGGCACCGAGATGCAGCGGCGCATCGCCGCCGTCCCCGGCGTGGTGTCGGTGCACCCGGCGGGTCACTCGCCCACCGGGCTGACCAAATGGTCGGTGATCCTCGACGCCGCCCCGTCCAGCACCGCCGCGTTCAAGGCCGTTGGTGCCCTGCGGGATTCGGTCGACGCGGTGGATCCCAGCGCCCTGGTGGGCGGCTCGGACGCGCAGGCCCTCGACGTGCGCGACGCCGCCGCCCGCGACCGGCGGGTGGTGATCCCGGCGATCCTGCTGGTCGTGCTGGTGGTGCTGTCCGCCCTGCTGCGGGCGGTGCTGGCGCCGCCGCTGCTGGTCGCCGCCACCGTGCTCAGCGCGCTGGCCGCGCTCGGCCTGGGCGGCTGGGCCAGCATCCATGTGTTCGGGTTTCCCGCCCTGGACAACAGCACACCGTTGTTCGCGTTCTTGTTTTTGGTGGCGCTCGGCGTCGACTACACCATTTTCCTGGTCACCCGGGCGCGCGAGGAGACCGCCGAGCGCGGCACCCGCGCCGGCATGGTCGCGGCGGTGGCGGCCACCGGCGGCGTCATCACCAGCGCCGGGGTGGTGTTGGCCGCGGTGTTCTGCGTGCTCGGGGTGCTGCCGCTGATCGTGTTGACCCAGCTGGGCATCATCGTCGGCCTCGGCATCCTGCTGGACACCTTCGTGGTGCGCACCGTGGTCATTCCGGCGCTGTTCGCGCTGATCGGCGACCGGATCTGGTGGCCCGCCCTGCGCCCACCGCCGCCCGGCACGCGTCATCGCCGCTGACCACCCCGTCGCTCACGGCAAGCCCAGGTCGTCCTGGAAGCGGCGCATCGCCGCGGTGAGGGCGCCAAACACCCGGTGCGCGGCCGCCAGGTCGGCGTCGGGCAGGTCGGCCAGCGCGGCCCGGGTGTGCTGTTGTAGCGGGGTGAAAAACGCACGGGCGGTGGCCAATCCGCGGTCGGCGTACCGCAGGATGACCTTGCGCCGGTCGCCGGGATGTGCGTCGCGCCGGACGTGACCGGAGTCGATCAGCCGGTCCACCAGGTAGGTGATGCCCGCGCCCGACAGCCCCATCCGCTGACCGAGTTCGCCGGAACTGATGGGTTGCCCGGCGGTTTCGGCCACCATGATGTGCAGCAGGGCGCGAAAATCGGTGGGCCGCACATCATGCGCGCCGGCGAATAACCGGCCGATCTCGTCGGATTCGGCGGTCAGCTCCCGCAAATCGGCCGATATCACCGACTCCAGCGCGGCCCGGTCGTCGGCATGCTGCTCAGGGTCCATGACGGTGTGCAGCATATCCGCCCGGGTTGACGCGCCGGGCTCAGCGGGCCGCCTTCTTGCGTTCGATGTCGGCCAGGGCGGCGGCCAGTTCGGCGCGCTCGGCCGCCGAGGACTCCCACGACAGCTTGCGGTTCTTGACCACCTTGGCCGGCGCGCCGACCGCGATCGAGTAATCCGGGATGTTGCCCTTGACCACGGCGTGCGACCCCAGCACGCAGCCGCGGCCGACGCTGGTGCCGCGCAGCACCGTCACCTTGGCCGCCACCCAGGTGTCCGGCCCGATCCGCACCGGGCTCTTGATGATGCCCTGGTCCTTGATCGGCAGGTTGATGTCGTCCATCTTGTGGTCGAAGTCGCAGACGTAACACCAGTCGGCCATCAGCACCGAATCACCGAGTTCGATGTCCAGATAGGTGTTGATGACGTTGTCGCGGCCGAGCACCACCTTGTCGCCGATCCGCAGCGAGCCCTCGTGCGCCCGGATGGTGTTCTTGTCGCCGATGTGCACCCAACGGCCGATCTCGAGCTGGGACAACTCCGGCGTGGCCTGAATCTCCACACCCTTACCCAGGAACACCATGCCGCGGGTGATGATGTGCGGGTTGGCCAGCTTGAACTTCAGCAGCCGCCAATACCGCACCAGATACCACGGGGTGTAGGCCTTATTGGCCAGCACCCAGCGCAGCGACGCCAGGGTCAGGAACCTGGCCTGGCGGGGGTCGCGCAGCCGTGAGCCCCGCCAGCGTTTGTGGATCGGAGCACCCCACATGGTCGTCATGGCCGGAAAGCCTACGCGAGCGATTTGGGTGGCACAGGTTACCCTCACCTGGACTCGCTTTCGCAAAGGATTGGGGAATCACCACCGTGTCCTGGCGTCATCCCCGCGGCGGCCTGAAGCGTCTGGTCTCGACGGTGTCGGCGGCCGCGCTCGCCGCCGCACTCGGCGGCTGCGGCAACACCGACTCGTGGGTGGACGCCGCCGCGGCGCCCGGTTGGTCGGCCCAGTACGGCGACGCGTCCAACAGCGGCTACACCGGCACCGCCGGGGCGGAGAACCTGACGCTGGGCTGGACCCGGTCGGTCAAGGGCGCGCTGGGGGCCGGGCCGGCGCTGAGCGGGCGGGGCTGGATGGCGCTCAACGGCCAAACCCGGGACGGCTGCTCGCTGATGGAATGGGAGAACAACAACAACGGCAGGCAGCGCTGGTGCACCCGGCTGTACCAGGGCGGCGGATTCTTCGGCCCGCTGTACGACCAATTCGACAATGTCTACGTCGGCCAGCCCGGGGCGATCCTGTCCTTTCCGCCCACCCAGTGGATTCGGTGGCGCCAACCGGTGATCGGGATGCCCGCCACACCACGGTTTCTCGGCGGCGGGCAACTGCTGGTGGTCACCCACCTGGGTCAGGTGCTGGTGTTCGACGCCCACCGCGGCACGGTGGTGGGCAATCCGCTGGACCTGATCGACGGCGTGGACCCCAAAGATTTCACCCGCGGTCTATCCGACTGCGCCCCGGCCAAATCCGGCTGCCCGGTGGCCGCCGCGCCGGCCTTCGCCGCCGCCACCGGCACGGTGGTGGTCAGCCTGTGGGAACCGGACGCCAAGGCGGCGGTGCTGGTCGGACTGAAATACCACCCCGGACACATCCCGCTGCTCACCAGGGAATGGACCAGTGACGCGGTGTCCGCCGGGGTGCTGGCCGGCCCGGTGCTGTCCGCCGACGGCGAGACGATCTACGTCAACGGCCGCGACCAGAAACTGTGGGCGCTGCACGCCGCCGACGGAAAACCGAAATGGTCTGCGCCGCTGGACTTTTTGGCGCAGACCCCGCCGGCGGTCACCCCGGGCGGACTCATTGTGTCCGGCGGCGGCCCCGACACCCGGCTGGTCGCGGTCAAGGACGCCGGTGACCACGGCGAGCGCGCGTGGCGGCGCGACGACGTCACCCCGCTGTCCTCCTCGAGCCTGGCCGGGAGCGTCGGCTACACCGTGATGGGCGGGACCACGGTCGGCCCGGCCGGCATGTCGGTGCTGGTGTTCGACCCCGACGACGGGCACACCATCAACAGCTATCCGCTGCCGGAGGCCACCGGTTTCCCGCTCGGGGTGTCGATCGCGCACGACCGCAAGGTGGTGACGGCCACCAGCGACGGTCAGGTGTACAGCTTCACGCCCGCCTGAGTTTTTGACGGCGAGCAGACGCAGATTCGCACATACGGGGCCCGGATCGTGCGAATCTGCGTCTGCTCGCGCAGGGAGCCGCGCGAGCCCTGCGACGAGCGTGCGCAAATGTACGCCCACGCACCAGGAAACCCGTACATTTGTGCACGCTCGCGGGTGGGTGACCCGCCCGCTACACCGTCAGCGGTGGGATGGCGTTGCGCGGCACCCGCACCGTGCTGGCGCCGGCGTTCAACGGCAGCAACTCCCCCGGCGCGAAGTAGAAGATCAGCTCGTCGTCGGTGATGGCGAAGTTCTGGTAATGCGACGGGTCGTGGCCGTTACCGGGCGGGATCAGCGCGCCGGACGCCCCGGCCTGCCGGACCAACTCCCGCTGCACGATCGGAAAGATGGTGTCCAACGGCTTGCTGCCCGGGGCAAACAGCGTGTCGTAGGTCACCGATTGGTTGGTGGCCAGGTCGTAGTTGAACGACTTGTACCAGGTCGACGGGTGCGGTCCCCCGACATCCTGGAAGATCTTGAGGACCACGCTGCGGGTGCCCTTCGGGGCCTGCCCGGAGCGGTGCTGCTCGGTGGTGGCCTCCATCTCATACGGCAGATCACGCGACCCCTGCGTCTGCGCGACGGTGATGAACCCGTCCCGGTTTTGCGCCACGTAATCGGTCAGCGCCGGATCCGGGTAGTCGACCGGATACTTCAAATCCAGCGTGTAGGTCGGGTTCGACGCGTGCACATGGCAGATCTGCTCGGCTTCGACGGTGCCGCCCAGGTCAGCGCAGGATGTCTGCGCCACCGCCGACGGTGTGCCGGGCCAGCTCGCCAGGAGCCCACCCGCCAACAGGGCGGCCACCACCAGAATGCGCATCGTCGAATGTCTCGCTTGCCTCGTCGTGTCCTTGCGGGCTGAAACCCCGGCCGGGGCCTGAATGTAACTGCCGATAGCCTACCGGGACGCTCAGCGGGAGGAACGGCAAACGAACACCGTTGCTCGCCCGGCCGCCCCGGACCCTAGTCGGGTGATGACCGCCGACAGCGGCCGGCTGCCGCGCAGCCGGAGCCGACGCCGCAGCGCATCGGGGTCGACGTCGACCCCGCGGATCAGGATCTCCAGCGCGCCGCAGTCCAGCGCCGCCAGCGCCTGCCGCAGCCCCTTTTCGCTGTAGGGCAGCCGCTCGAGCACCTCGAAGCCGCGCACGCCGGCCGGCAGCCGGTCACCGGACAGGTAGGCGATGTCGGGGTCGAGCTGCCACAGCCCGTGCCGGGCGCCGTAGTGGCGGACCAGCCCGGCGCGCACCACCGCACCGTCGGGGTCGACGATCCAGCGCCCGGCCGGCCGCACCGCGCAGTCATCGGGTTCGGCGTCGGTGAGCTGTTCGCCGCGGTCCAGGATGGTGGCCCGTCGACGCACCCCCGAGCCCGCCAGCCCCGCCGACCACAGACACGCTTCGCGCACCGCGCCGGCCACCGAGGTGACCTCGATCTCGCCGTCGAAACCCAGCCGCCGCACCGACCCGAAATCGATTCCGGGCGCACACTTTACGACGAGCTCGCGGCCCCGGTAGGTGTCCAACAACGCATCCAGCGCGGGCTGGTAATCGCGCGGGTTGAAGCTGCGTTGCCGGCCGCGGCGCCGGCCCGGGTCGGCGACCACCACCGCGGCGCGGCTGATCGGGGCCAGCGCGTCGGCGCGGCACAGGCCGACGGTGCCGCCCAGATTGTGCTGGGCCATCGCCAGGCGCACCGGGTCGAGATCGCTGCCGATCACCTGGGTCGCCGTGTCCCGCAGCGCCGCCAGCTCGGTCCCGATCGAGCAGGTGACGTCGTGCACGACGGCCCCGGACAGCCGCGCCGCGCGGTGCCGCGCCACCGGCGCCGCGCTGGCCTGCTGCAGCGCCTCGTCGGTGAACAGCCAATCCTCGGTGCCGGGCAGCTTGTCGGCGGCCCGGCGCCGCAGCAGCGTGGTCTCCACCAGCGCGGGTGCCCGATCCCCGAACCGCGCCCGCGCGGCGGCGATATCGGCGACCCGGGTGGCGTCGGTCAGCGCCAGATCGGCGACCTCGCGCAGGGCCGCGGCGCCGCGCTCCGAGCGCAGGTAGCCGACGTCGGCCCGGCTGAAGGTCAGGACGGCTTAACCCCGGTGACCATCACGTTGTAGAACCAGCCCTTGGGCACCACCCGGCGCCAGATGTTGGCGTCCACCCAGCTCAGCGTGGTCCAGCTGTTGAACGCGAACTTCGCCCAGCCCCAACCCAATCGGCCGGCGGGCACCGCGGCCTCGAAGGTGCGCACCGGCCAGCCCAGCATGGCGGCGGTGAACTCTTCGCTGGCGGTGGCGACCTGCACCGCGCCGGCGCTGGTGGCCATCCGCTCCAGGTCGGCGGGTTCGAAGGTGTGCAGGTCGACGACGGCCTCCAGCGCGGCCGCGCGGGAGGATTCGTCGAGTTCGGTCTGGGGGCGGCGCCAGCCGGTCAGGCCGGGCAGCCGGGTGAGGTTGGTGGTGGCCCGCCAGGTCAGGGTGGACAGGGTGCGGGCGTAGGTGTTGCCGACGGTGGTGGGTTCGCCGGCGAACACGAACCGCCCGCCCGGCTTGAGCACCCGGATCACCTCGCGCAGCGACAGTTCCACGTCGGGGATGTGGTGCAGCACGGCGTGCCCGACCACCAGGTCGAACGTGTTGTCGTCGTACGGGATGCCCTCGGCGTCGGCGACGCGGCCGTCGATGTCCAGGCCCAGCGACTGCCCGTTGCGGGTGGCGACCTTGACCATGCCGGGCGACAGGTCGGTGACCGAGCCGCGGCGCGCCACCCCGGACTGGATCAGGTTGAGCAAAAAGAAGCCGGTGCCGCAGCCCAGCTCCAGGGCGCGGTCATAGGGCAGGGTGCGCAACTCGTCGGCCGGGACGATGGCGTCGAAGCGGCCGCGGGCGTAGTCCACGCAACGCTGGTCGTAGGAGATCGACCACTTCTCGTCGTAGCTTTCGGCTTCCCAGTCGTGGTACAGCACCTGGGCGAGCTTGCTGTCGTGTCGCGCGGCCTCTACCTGCTCGGCAGTGGCATGCGGCTGCGGTGCCGGATCGGTACTCGTCATGATGGCTCAGCCTAGTGGGAGGCTGGGCCGACGAGGTAACCGCCGGTCCCGCACCTCACAGTGCGGTGAACAGGTCGCCGATCAGCGTGCCCAGCTCGCCGGGCAGCAGGGCGCTGAAGTCGGTGGCCGCCGCCGGCAACGCCGCGGCCAGCTCACTGGGCAGGTCGCCGAAGTCCAGGCCGAGCGGGACGCTGCCGGTGAACGCACCGATGATGTCCTGGATCATGACGACCGGGTAGTTCAGCGTCGTCCGGGCGATGTCGACGACGCCGTCCTTGAGCGAGTTCAGGATCGTCGACGGATCCAAGGTGAGCAGCGCCTGCCACACGTTGAAGGCCGCCATCTGCGGCGTGGTGATCAGGTCGCGGGTGTTGACGAACAGGTCCTGCAGCAGGTTCGCCGGCGCGACGCTTTCCCCGCCCCAGCTGACCAGCGTCCAGCCGTCCTCGGGATTTCCGGTGATCACCACCTGGTCGGTGTTGTCCAGCGGGTGTTCGAGGATGAGCAGCGGATTGGGGTTGTTGACGTTCATCATCGTCCAGATCATCATCGCGGCCCCGTGCGAGAACCCCACGCTCTCCCCGTTGGGGCTGGTCGCGTCGTACATCGTCTGGATGGCGTCGTTGTAGCGGTCCTCGAACGCCATCCCGTTGTAGTCCGACGAGCCCAGCTCCGGCACGAAGTACAGCCCCAGCGTCCAGGCCAGCGGGGCGGCCAGATACGCCAGACCGGTCAGGGCGTTCTGCGGGGCACCTTCGAAAATGCCGGCATTGAGCTCATTGAGCCCGGATAGGTCCGTCACCGGTGTCCCCGCCGCATTCGCCGCGTCGAGCCAGTCCGCGGCGGTCTCCTGGGTGCGGATCAGCCCGGAGGCGAAGATCCCGCCGTAGCTGCTCGGATCGGCGAGGTGCACCGGATTGCTGGGGTCGGCGAGGTAGGCGGCCTCCTCCGCACCGGTGGGGGTCAGGCCGGCCCCGGGCGCCACCGTCCCGATAATGCCCTGCACGTTGTCGAACGACTGGCCGTGCCGGATGAGGTCGATCGTGATATCGGCTTCGTCGGCGATCAGCTGGATCAGGCGGGACACGTGCACGTCGGGCAGCGGCGGTGCGGTCACCGGGGCGGTGGCGATGAGGCTGGCGCCCGCGAGGGCGATACCGGCGGTGATCCAGGGACGGGTGGCGAGTTGCTGCATGGACCGGCTCTTTCTCACGGTGACCGACATCACTTTTGACGCGTACGTTAGCTGATAAGAACGTGAGAAAACAAGAAATTTTCCAAAGAATTGGACGGGTCGACGGTGGTCTCAGCGGCGGACGTTGCCGCCGAGGCTGGCGGCGAACACCTCGACGTAGCGGCGCCGGCCGGCGGCCAGTCGCTCCGCCGGGGACAGGGTGAACACGTCGTCGATGCCGGCCTTGGCCGCGGCCAGCGCGAGCGGCGGGCTGTCGACAAACCGGCCCGCCCAGGCCACCGCGGCGTCGTACACCCCGTCGGGGGCCACCATGTCGTCAATGAGGCCCAGTGCCAGCGCCTCCTCGGCGTCGAAAAACCGTCCGCTGTACACCAATTCCTTGGCGCGGCTGGCGCCCACGGTGCGGGCCAGCCCGGCCATGCCGGCGCCGTCGGGAACCAGGCCGGCCAGAATCTCGGTGGCGCCGAACTTGACGTTGTCGCCGGCCACCCGCCAGTCGGCGGCCAGCGCCAGCGCCAGCCCGCTGCCCAGCGCGTACCCGGTGACCGCGGCCACGGTGGGCTTCGGGATCGCCGCGACGGCCGCGACGGCCTCGTGCCGGACCCGGGCGGCGGTGTCGGCCTCGGCCGGGGTCAGCGTGCGCAGTTCGGGAACATCGTCTCCGGCGCAGAAGATTTCGTGCCCGCCGAACAGGATCACCGCGGCGACGTCGTCGCGGCGGCCCGCCTCGGCGGCCACGGCCGCGATCTCCCGGCAGGCCTGCCGGGTCAGCGCGTTGGTGGGCGGCCGGGACAGCACCAGGGTGGCGACCCCGGGGTGGTCGGCGCTGAGGTGCAGCCGGGCGAATTCGGTCACTGTCCCCACCCCGGGGGCAGCGAATCCGGCCGCTGCTGCAGCGCCGCGTTGTAGCGCTCGGAATCGAAGAACTCGAACACCCAGTTGTCGCCGTCGATCGTCAAATCGGGTTGCACGGCGACGATTTGGCGTTCCACCGCGAGGACTTCGGCGACGGTGCGCCCGGCCAGCGAATCCAGCTGGGTCCAGGTTGGCGGCAACAGCAGATTGCGGCCCGCGGCGAAGTCCGCGATGGCGGCTTCGGGGGTGGTCCAGTCGGCGCGGTCGGATTCGGTGTTCTCCCCGTCGGCGCGTTGGCCGTCGGGCAGCGCGCCGACGAAGAAGTAGGTGTCGTAGCGGCGGGTGCGTTCGGCTTCGGGGGTCACCCAGTTCGCCCACGGCCGCAGCAGATCCGCGCGCAGCACCAGGTTTTCGGCGCGCATGAACTCCGCGAACGACAGCGTGTTGTCGGCCAGGGCCAGACGCGAATCCCGGTACACCGACACGTCGCCGACGATGCTGTGCGGGTCGTCCGCCGGCCCAGCGAACAGCACCCCGGATTCTTCGAACGTCTCCCGGGCGGCCGCGCACACCAGCGCCTCGGCCAGCTCGTTCTCGACGCCGAACCGCTGCGCCCACCAGTCGGGCGGCGGTCCCGCCCAGGCGATTTCGGCGTGGCGGTCGCGATCGTCGACCCCACCACCGGGAAACACCATCACCCGCGGGGCGAAATGCATGCGGGAGTGCCGCCGCATCAAGAACACGTCGAGACCGTCGGCGCCGTCGCGGACCAGCATCACGGTGGCCGCCGGCCGTGGGGTCAAGGGTTCGGTCATGCACGCCTCCGGTGGGCTGCGCGGGCGCGGGTGCGGCGCGCGAAGTAGCGCCCGTCGATGACGTCCAGCGCGATCGATTGGCCGAACGCCGCGGACAGGTTGTCGGCGGTCAGCACATCGGACAGCAAACCGGCCGCGACGACTTCGCCCTCGGACAGCAGCATGCAGTGCGAAAAACCGGGCGGGATCTCCTCCACGTGGTGGGTGACCAGCACCAGCGCCGGTGCGTCGGGGTCGGCCGCCAGATCGGCCAGCCGCGCCACCAGCTCCTCCCGTCCACCCAGGTCGAGCCCGGCGGCCGGTTCGTCGAGCAACAGCAGCTCCGGGTCGGTCATCAACGCGCGGGCGATCAGCACCCGCTTGCGCTCCCCCTCCGACAGGGTGCCGTAGCTGCGGTCGGCCAGGTGTTCGGCGCCCAGGCTTTCCAGCATGTCGATGGCCTGGTGGTAGTCGACGTCCTCGTAGCGTTCCCGCCAGCGGCCCAACACGGCGTAGCCGGCCGAGATGACCAGGTCGCGCACCAGCTCGTCGCCGGGCACCCGCTCGGCCAGCGCCGAGGAGCTCAGCCCGACCCGGGAGCGCAGCTCGGTGGAGTCGACCCGGCCGAGTTGCTCCCCGAGCACGTGCGCGGTGCCCGACGAGGGGTGTTCGGCGGCGGCGGCGATGCGCAGCAGCGAGGTCTTGCCGGCGCCGTTGGGTCCGATGACCACCCAGCGTTCGTCGAGTTCGACGGCCCAGTCCACCGGGCCCACCAGCACCTGCGCGTCGCGGCGCAGCGAAACATTTCGGAAGTCGATCAGCAGGTCGGCCGCGGCGGCGTCACTTCCTGTTTCGGGCACCCGACCATCGTGCCGTACCTCCCGCGAGCAGACGCAAAGGCCCCCAATTTCGGCAGGAAACCGGGGCTTTTGTTGGGGGCACCTCCCGCACGGGGGACTGCTCGCCGTAACGCCCGGGACTACTCGGGGGGGATCTCGACGCGGCGGCCGACGCCGTCGACGGCGTCGGCGGCCTCGATCTCGCCGCGGGTCACACCGAGGATGAACAGCACGGTGTCCAGGTACGGGTAGGTCAGCGACGCGTCGGCGACCTCCCGCAGCGCCGGTTTGGCGTTGAACGCCACCCCCAGCCCGGCCGCCGAGAGCATGTCGATGTCGTTGGCGCCGTCGCCGACCGCGACCGTCTGCTGCATCGGCACCCCGGCTTGTGCGGCGAAATCCCGCAGCGCCTTGGCCTTTCCGGCCCGGTCGATGATCTCCCCGACCACCCGGCCGGTGAGCTTGCCGTCGACGATCTCCAGCCGGTTGGCGGCGACGAAGTCCAGCATCAGCTCCTCGGCCAGCGGTTCGATGACCTGACGGAAGCCGCCGGACACCACGCCGCATTGATAGCCCAGCCGGCGCAGCGTGCGCAGCGTGGTCCGGGCCCCGGGGGTCAGCTCCAACTCGTCGGCGACCTCGTCGAGCACCGCGGCGGGCAGCCCCGCCAGGGTGGCCACCCGCTGCTGCAGCGAGGCGGTGAAATCCAGTTCGCCGCGCATCGCGGCCTCGGTGATCGCGGCGACCTCGGCCTCCTTGCCGACCCGGGCGGCCAGCATCTCGATGACCTCGCCCTGGATCAGCGTCGAGTCGACGTCGAACACGATGAGCCGTTTGGCGCGGCGGGCCAGGCTGGTGTCCTCGACCGCCACGTCGACGCGCTGGTCGGCGGCCACCCGGGTCAGCGCGGTCTGCAGCTCCCTGCCGGCCCCCGGCGGCACCGACACCCGCAGCTCCAGGCCGGTCACCGGGTAGTCCGACACGCCGCGGATCAGGTCGATGTTCACGCCCAGCGCGGCCACCTCACGGGACAGCCCGGCGAACGCCTCGGCGGTGATCGGCCGGCCCAGCACCACGATGGTGTGCGTCGACGGCTCCCGGATGATCGGCGAGTCGTCGCTGGGTTCGATGGTGACGTCCAGGCCGACGCGGTGGATGGCCGCGGTGACCTCGTCGTGAAAGGCGGTGTCGTCCAACACCTCCGAGGTGGCCGACACCAACACTCCCAGCGTCAACCGGCCGCGGATCACCACCTGTTCGACGTTGAGCAGCTCCACGTTGTGCCGGGACAGCACCTCGAACAGGGCCGACGTCACACCTGGCTGGTCGACACCGGTGACGGTGATCAACACCGACACCTTGGGCGTACTCACCCGCGGTTGCCGCCCAAACGACCCGGCCGCACAGGGTGTGCCCGCATCAGCTGGACTGCGCCTCGGCGAGCTCGGGCTCCGGGGTGTGGTGGCTGCGTCCCACGTGCGCCTCGGCGCGCAGCCGCTCCACCATGTGCGGGTAGTGCAGCTCGAACGCCGGACGCTCCGAACGGATCCGGGGCAGCTCGGTGAAGTTGTGCCGCGGCGGCGGGCAGGACGTCGCCCACTCCAGCGAGTTGCCGTGACCCCACGGGTCGTCGACGGTGACCACCTCGCCGTAGCGCCAGCTGCGGAACACGTTCCAGGAGAACACGATCATCGACGAACCCAGGATGAACGCCCCGATGGTGGACACGATGTTCAACGTCTGGAAGCCGTCGGTGGGCAGGTAGTCGGCGTAGCGGCGCGGCATCCCCTCATCGCCGAGCCAGTGCTGCACCAGGAAGGTGGTGTGGAACCCGATGAACGTCAACCAGAAGTGCAGCTTGCCCAACCGCTCGTCGAGCAGCCGGCCGGTCATCTTCGGGAACCAGAAGTAGATCCCGGCGAAGGTGGCGAACACGATGGTGCCGAACAGCACGTAGTGGAAGTGGGCCACCACGAAGTAGGTGTCGGTGACGTGGAAGTCCAGCGGCGGGCTGGCCAGCAGCACCCCGGTCAGACCACCCGCCAAGAAGGTGACCGCGAAGCCGACCGAGAACAGCATCGGCGTCTCGAAGGTCAGCTGGCCCTTCCACATGGTGCCGACCCAGTTGAAGAACTTGATGCCGGTCGGGATGGCGATCAGGAACGTCATGAACGAGAAGAACGGCAGCAGCACCGCACCGGTGGCGAACATGTGGTGCGCCCACACCGCCACCGACAGCGCGGCGATCGACATGGTCGCGTACACCAGCGTGGTGTAGCCGAACACCGGCTTGCGGCTGAACACCGGGAACACCTCGGTGACGATGCCGAAGAACGGCAGCGCGATGATGTACACCTCGGGGTGCCCGAAGAACCAGAACAGGTGCTGCCACAGCAGCACGCCGCCGTTGGCCGGGTCGTAGATGTGGGCGCCCAGGTGCCGGTCGGCGAACAGCCCGAACAGCGCGGCGGTCAGCAGCGGGAAGACCATCAGCACCAGGATCGACGTGATCAGGATGTTCCAGGTGAAGATCGGCATCCGGAACATCGTCATGCCCGGGCAGCGCATGCACACCACGGTGGTGACCATGTTCACCCCACCCAGGATGGTGCCCAGACCACCGACGGCCAGCCCCATGATCCACAGGTCGGGTCCGGCGCCGGGCGCGTGGATGGCGTCGGTCAGCGGGGTGTAGGCGGTCCAGCCGAAGTCCGCCGCGCCGCCGGGGGTGATGAACCCGGCGATCGCGATCGTCGCGCCGAACACGAACAGCCAGAACGAGAACGCGTTCAGCCGCGGGAAGGCCACGTCGGGGGCGCCGATCTGCAGCGGCAGGACCAGGTTGGCGAACCCGAACACGATCGGGGTGGCATAGAACAGCAGCATGATCGTGCCGTGCATGGTGAACAGCTGGTTGAACTGCTCGTTGGACAGGAACTGCAGCCCCGGCGCGGCCAGCTCGGTCCGCATGAACAGGGCCAGCAGGCCGCCGATGAAGAAGAACACCATGCAGGCGACGCAGTACATGATGCCGATCAGCTTGTGATCGGTGGTCGTCACCAGCTTGTAGATCAGGCTGCCCTTGGGGCCGAGCCGGGCTGGGAACGGGCGACTGGCCTCTAGTTCTCCGCGTGGGGGCGCTTCGGCGGTCAAGGCTCCTCCAAACATGGGCATCCCGGGAAACTTCTCTGGGAATCCTAGCCCGAGAACCACCCCGCGTCGGCATGGGTCCTACAAACCGTCGTAATTGGCTGGCTACCGGCGCGGACGGCGGCGGATGTTACCGTCACACCCGTGCGGCTCGACGGTGTGCGACCTGGGGTTCTGGCGGCCGCGATCGCGGTGCTGGCGGTGTGCGCGGGATGCACCTCATCCGGGCACGACGGCGGGTCGGCCGCGTCGTCGGTGATCACCAGCACCACCAAGATCGTCGACGCCGGGGTGCTGGGTAACGAGCGCCGGCCCGACGAGTCCTGCGCACCGGAACCGGCCAAGGCCGATCCGGGCGGCGACACCCGGCAGGCTCACAACGCGGCCGGGGTGGAACCCGATACCGCCGAGGTGCCCGCCGACCCGCAGCGCATCGTGGTTTTGTCCGGCGATCAGCTCGATGCGCTGTGCGCGCTGGGGCTGCAGTCCCGGATCGTGGCCGCCGCGCTGCCCGACAGCAGTGATGCCCAGCCGTCCTATCTGGGCACCGTCGTGCACGATCTGCCGCCGGTGGGCAGCCGCAGCTCCCCCGATGTGGCCGGTATCGCCGCCGCCCACCCGGATTTGATCCTGGGTTCGGCGACGCTGACCCCGACGCTGTACCCGGACCTGGCCAAGATCGCGCCGACGGTGTTCACCGGGGCGCCGGGCGCCGGCTGGGAGGAGAACCTGCACGGGGTGGGCGCGGCGACGGCGCGTACCGGGGCCGCCGACGCGCTGGTGGACGGGTTCACCACCAAGGCCGCCCAGGTCGGTGCCGACCACGACGCCCCGCACTTCCAGGCGTCGATCGTGCAGCTCACCGAGAACACCATGCGGATCTACGGGGCCGACAACTTCCCGGCCAGCGTGCTGTCCGCGGTGGGCCTGGACCGCCCCGCCTCGCAGCGGTTCACCGATAAGGCCTACGTGGAGATCGGCACCGGCGACCTGGACCACGCCAACTTCTCCGCCGCCGACGCCGACATCGTCTACATGTCGTTTGCCTCGCCGGCCGCCAAGAAGCGCGCCGAGGCGGTGTTGGACAGCAAGGCGTGGCGGCGGCTGTCGGCCGCCCAGGACAACCGGGTGTTCGTGGTCAACAACGAGGTGTGGCAGACCGGGCAGGGGGTGGTCGCCGCCCGCGGCATCCTCGACGACCTGCGGTTTATCAACGCCCCGATCAACTAAGCGGGCCTATAAATTCGTCGGTACTGCCCATGTGTGCTGAGATCGACACCCCAGCTGACATGTGACCCCGAAAAACCGGGGGGTCAGGCCGCTGGGATGTCGTTTCAGTAGCGCTGGCGCCCTGACCGCTGCAGCGCCTCCAGCAATCGGCAACGAACCCAAGAAAATGGCGACGCGGCCGCGTCGGTGTGGCCACCCACCTCGTTAATTGGCGGGCTGGCCGATCAGCCGGCGCAGTTCGTCCGAGGCCGCCCGACGGGCGGTGTCCGCGTCGTCCCGGAGTCGGCGGATCTGCCCATCGAGGTCGGCGACCTGGTTCTGCAGCTGTTCCAACTCACCGACCTGGCGGCGCCGCAGCTCGCCCTCGGCGCCGTCGGCGCCGAGCACCTTGAGCTGTTCGGCGGTGCGGCTTTGCGCAGCGAAGATGTCGGCGCGTTCGCCCTCCAGCTGCTGGCGTTGGCTGTCCATCAGGTTGGCGTGCTCCCAGTGCCCGAGCACGCCCGACAGGGCGTCGATGGTGTCCGTGTCCAGCGACCGGCTCGCCAGCCATTGCTCCAGTCGACCCGGCGACAGCTGGTGGTACTCGATTTTCGAGTAGGTCGGCCAGGTCTCCAGCACCGTGGCCTCGCGCACCTGGTGGCCGGGCACCTCGACGGCGAAGCGATGCCACGCCCCGTCGTCGCTGGCCTCGGCTTTGGAGATGCCATCCTGCGGCTGGAAGGTGCGTCCCGACAGCTGCGGAAGCTCGAAGGTGACCTCGACGGGTTCGTCGTGGTCGTTTTCCGCCCGCAGGGTGTGCCGTTGCTCCTGTCGCCGCTCTTCGACCACCGCGTCGGCGGCCAGCCGCACCCTGGCGGTGACGGTGTCGCTGGTCGCGGTGCGCCGGCAGCGCACCGCGAGGTCCTTGGCGAAGCTCAGCCGCACCTTCGCACCGCGGGCGGTGAAGTCCAGCATGGCTTCCCCGGCGTAGTTGCCCTGCTCGTAGATCACGGCCGGACCTTCTTCCAGGACGACGCCGGTGGAGTTGGTGAACGCCAGCATGATGTCGGGTGCGGGCTGGGGGCCGTCGCGCCACACCAGCTCTCGGCGCACCGCGTCGACCGGTGCCACCGCTAACGGGACCATGGCCGCGCCGCCGCGCTTCAGCGACACCGGGGCGGTCAGCCGGTATTCGAAATACTCGCCGCGGTCGCCGGTTTCAACCTCGGCGGCGGCTCCTTCGTACGCGTAGGCCTCATAGTCAGCGGCCATGCCCGCGGGCTCGGGCAGTCCGCCGGCCGGCACCGGCATCGGCGCCGCGTGCCTCGCTATGCGTTTCCCGGCCGGCGCGGCGGCAACGCGTTGGCTCTCCTCGACCACGGTCCGCTGCACCTGTTTGCCGTGATACAGGTCGATGTCGAAGGACACCGGTTCACCGGTGGTCAGGGTCAATTCGACCTCGGTGAGGTCCTCGTCGACCGGGTTGTGCACGATGCCCATCGCCACCACTACCAGCGTGTCGCCGTCGCGGAGCAGCCGATACGACACCCGCCACATCGGCGCCGGCACGATGTAGGACACCCGGGCGTCGTCGGTGCGGCCGCGGATCTGCACGGTGACGTCGCAGTTCTGGCCGGCCGTCGCGGCGCGGGATCGGTCGATCAGGTACGCCAGGTCGTCACGGGACGGGTCCTCCAGCAATTCGAGACCCTGCGCGTCGGCGAGGTCGACCAGGCTGACCGCGCCGGACTCCGACCGCAGCACCAGCAGCCGACGGGTCGGGTTCTCCCCGGAGTCGTCGACGCCGATCACCTCGCCGCGATGCCGCCGATCGCCGCAGTGCACCTCGACGGCGCGGCCGCGCAGCCCCTCGATCAGCCCGAGCAGCGCTTCCCCCGGCTGGACGAGCAGGTTGCGGTTGGCCAGGTCGGTGCGGGGATCCGATGGGGTGTCGAACGCGACGGTGCCCACCGACGCCTGGCCGTCGGCGACCTCGACCGTCAGCGACTTGAGCACGTCCTTCATGTCGTCGCGGCGAAACGTCAGGGCGAAATCGCCATCGACCGGGCCGCGGCGCCCGACGAAGGCGACGCCGTGCTTGTACATGACGAGTCGGTCGACTTTGGGGCGTGTGCTCATGGGGTGGACAGTAGCGGGGAGGGCCGACAGTGCTAACCAGATCAGACACCGCTTCTGCTGCGCCGGTCGCAGTCGCAATGTAAACCGTCGACCCAGTCGACATCGCTGGAGTTCGTCAACCCGATCCTTACCTGACCGTTTCGGCACTCGACGTCGCGACTCGATTCAGAATAATGGTTGCGCCGAGTCCAACGACCGCGAGGAAGAAGATCAGCTGAGAAATCCCAAAGGCCGCAAATCCCTTCATCGTTTGATAAGCCGAGTCAAATTCTATGCCGACAATCGCGAGATGTGTGGCCGCATTCACCACGCCACCCCCTATCAAAATTATCGACCAGAATTTTCCAAACCAGTTGAATACCGAGCGTGGAATTATTCCGACACCTACCATACCTGCGATAGTAATCGCGAACTCGATAAGCGCTAGCCAATGAAATGTCGGGCTGTTCTCTGACTTCCCTGGACTCAACATCGATAGCCGGATTAGGGCAACCAGGAACAAGGCAACGCATGTGACCCACGAGGCGATCACGGTCCTTCGCCCGGCAGCCCTGCTACCCATTGCGATAAGCGCAAACGGCATAGCAACTAGACCCAATAACACCGAAGTCGTTATCCAGGGGCCTGGAAAAAGCACACCGTGATTATCACTCCGATGGGCCCACAGCACGAAAGCAGCCGGGGTAGCGATTAGGATCATCGAAATGCCAGCTGCGGCGAAGTACGGAGAACGCCTCACTTGCTGAACTGCCGCCGAATCGGCACCGGACCTGCCATGGCCGGTACCCGGATAGCTGCGTTGCGGATGATGCGGCGGCGGCCAACCCGCTTCCGCCGGTGGCGATGGCCAACCCGCGCCGACTGGAGGCGGCGTCAGCGCGAAAGGCACGGGTGGCGTCGACGCGAAATGCGTCGGTGCCAACTGGGTCGCCGCCAATAGGGTCGGCGGCACCTCTGGCGTCATTGCGCGAGCCCCGCCGTCCAGCGCCGCGCGCGCCGCTTCGGCCAACGCGACCGCCGACTGGAAGCGCTGTGCCGGATCCTTAGCCATACCCATGGCAATGACGTCATCGAACGCCGGCGACGCCCCCGCCTCCGACGGCCGCGGCGGCGGCTTGGTCAGATGCCCGGCGATCTGCTGCTCCATGCTGCCGCCGCCGAACGGCGAGCGTCCGGTCAAACACTCGTGCAGCACACACGCCAATGCATAAATGTCGACCCCCGGACCACCGTCGCCGGTTTCGAACCGCTCCGGCGCCATATAGGCAAACGTCCCGATCGCCGCACCGGTACTGGTGAACCGCGTCGCACCAGTCTGGCGGGCGATGCCGAAATCGATCACGTAGACGAAATCACGCGCGGTTACCAGGATGTTCGGCGGCTTGACATCGCGGTGCACCAGCCCACTCGCATGCGCGGCATCCAATGCCTCGGCCACCTGCTCCACGATCCGCACCGCCCGCGCCGGGTCCAGCGCCCCGGCCCGCAGTACCGTTCCGAGATCTTGGCCCTCGATCAGCCGCATGTCGACATACAGCCGCCCGTCGATCTCGCCGTAGCTGTGGATCGGCACCACATGCGGATCGTTGAGCCGGGCCGCCAGATGGGCCTCGCGACGGAACCGCTGCTGAAACGTCTCGTCGGCGGCCACCTGCGGCGCCAACACCTTCAACGCCACCTCACGATCCGTCGCGGTGTCATACGCGCGGAACACCTGACCCATCCCGCCCTGGCCTAGGGTCGCGCGCAACTCATACCGGCCAAACGACGACTCGGCCACCACTCCCCCTGCCCACCGACGATGTGTCAGAGATTACTCGACAGCCCTAGACTGTCTGCACGCTGCGATAACGGTGCCCTCGGCACGCCGCGGCGGGCGACCCGGGAACAAGATCCAAATTTACTTCGCTAAGCTATGCAAAGATGTGCACAGTTCTATATACGAGGGATATCACCAAATGAGCACCGTTTCCGCCTACGCCGCCACCTCCGCGACCGGACCGCTGACCAAGACCACCATCACCCGCCGCGACCCCGGCCCGCACGACGTCGCGTTCGACATCCACTTCGCCGGCATCTGCCACTCCGACATCCACACCGTCAAAGCCGAATGGGGCCAGCCCAACTACCCGGTGGTCCCCGGCCACGAGATCGCCGGCGTGGTGACCGCCGTCGGCTCCGAAGTCACCAAGTACAAGGTCGGCGACCACGTCGGGGTGGGCTGCTTCGTCGACTCCTGCCGCGAATGCCCGAACTGCCTGGCCGGCCTGGAGCAGTACTGCATCGGTGGCGGCATGATCGCGACCTACAACTCAGTCGGCCGCGACGGGCAGCCCACCCAGGGCGGCTACAGCGGCGCGATCGTCGTCGACGAGAAGTATGTGCTGCGCATCCCCGACGGGATCCCGCTGGACGCGGCCGCGCCGCTGCTGTGCGCCGGCATCACGCTGTACTCGCCGCTGCGGCACTGGAACGCCGGGCCCGGCAAGCAGATCGCGATCATCGGCCTCGGCGGCCTCGGCCACATGGGCGTCAAGCTCGGCAAGGCGATGGGTGCCGAGGTCACCGTGCTGTCGCAGTCGCTGAAGAAGATGGAGGACGGCCTGCGGCTCGGCGCCAGCCACTACTACGCCACCTCTGACCCAGACACCTTCAAAAAGCTGCGCGGCAGCTTCGACGTCATCCTCAACACCGTGTCGGCGAACCTGGACCTGGGCGCCTACCTGAACCTGCTCAAGGTCGACGGCACCCTGGTCGAGCTCGGCATGCCCGAGCACGACATGGCGGTGCCGCCGTTCCCGCTGGCCGGGATGCGGCGCAGCCTGTCCGGGTCGATGATCGGCGGCATCGCCGAAACCCAGGAAATGCTGGACTTCTGCGCCGAGCACGGCGTGCGCCCCGAGATCGAGGTCATCGAACCCGACTACGTCAACACCGCCTACGAGCGGGTGCTGGCCAGCGACGTGCGCTACCGCTTCGTGATCGACACGTCCTCGCTGCGGGCCGCCTAAACGGCCAGCCTGCCGCACCGAACTGAGTGCCTAGAACGAGCCCGACGCCTCGGCATCGGGCTCGTTCGTTTAGGCCGTGACGCGTCTGATCGGCCGGAAACCGTAACCGCGGCTCGCCGAACGTGCGTCCACGGCGGGAAAATCGCCAAAAGGTCGCCGTGAGCGCACGTTCGGCGCAGGGGCCCGCCGCCAGCGCACGTTCGAAGCAGCAGCGTCGCCGCCACCACGCCAGCGCGCCCGAAAAGTCCCAAAGTCCGACACGCGAGTGATCCAAGTTCCAGCTGTTACTGGTGAGGCGTGTGTACCGTCGGCCGTGATGTTTTCGTGATATCGAGCATCCCCGTAGTGCGGGCGTTTGTGGGTCGGGACGCGTCTGCGAGTTGAACATATAGGCGTTTCGGCTGGTTGGAGGGACGTTTTGCAGCGGGTGGGCAACTTTGTAGTGCGCTGGCCGGTATTCGTCATCGGCGCCTGGGTCGCGCTGGCGGTGGCGTTGTTCCTGAACTTGCCGCCGCTGGGCCAGATGGTGCGCGAACATCCGGTCGGCTTGATGCCGGCCGACACCCCGGCCATGGTCACCGCCCAACAGATGGCCAAGGCCTTCGACGAGTCCGGCTCGAACAACCTGCTGATCGCCGTCCTGACCAACGAAAAGGGCGTCAACCCCGCCGACGAGAACGTCTACCGCGACGTCGTCGGCAAGCTGCGCCAGGACAAGCGCGACGTGGTGATGCTGCAGGATTTCGTCGACACCCCCGCCCTGCGCGAGGCCATGACCAGCAAGGATCACCAGGCCTGGCTGCTGCCGATCGGCCTCGCCGGCGAGTTGGCGACCCCCGAGGGCTACGACGCGTACGACCGGGTCACCGACATCGTCAAACAGGCCGTTAAGCAGGCCCCAGCCGGATCCGGCCTGGCCGCCGACTTCGCCGGACCCGCGGCCACCATCAACGATCTGGCCGACGCCAGCGACCGCGATATGCACATCATCGAGATCGCGACCGCGATCATGGTGCTCATCGTCTTGCTGATCATCTACCGCAACCCGATCACCATGTTGCTGCCGCTGATCATGATCGGCGTGTCGATGGTGACCGCACGCGGCATCGTCGCCGCGCTCGCGCAGCACGGCATGGCGGTGTCCGACCAGAGCGTCGTGTTCATGACGGCGATGATGACCGGCGCCGGAACGGATTACGCCGTCTTCCTGATCAGCCGCTATCACGATCACCTGCGGCAGGGCGCCCCGTCGAATCGGGCCGTGGTGGGCGCGCTGACCTCGGTGGGCAAGGTGATTGCGGCCTCCGCGGCGACCGTGGCGGTGACCTTCGCCTGCATCGTGTTCGCCCGGTTGGGCATGTTGTCGACGATCGGTCCGGCGCTGGCCATCTCGATCGCGGTGGTGTTTTTGGCCGCGGTGACCCTGCTGCCGGCCCTGATGGCGCTGACCGGCCGGTGGGGGTGGATCGCGCCCCGCCGCGACCTGACCACCCGGTTCTGGCAGCGCCTGGGCAAACGGATTGTGCGCCGCCCCACCGGCTATCTGGTCGGCAGCCTGGTGATTTTGACGGCGTTGGCCGGCCTGGGCAGCATGGTGCACTACAACTGGGACCAGCGCACCACGCTGCCCGACAGCGTCGACAGCAACCGCGGATACGCCGCGGTCAGCCGCCACTTCCCGCTCAACGCCACCATTCCGCAGTACCTGGTGATCCAGTCGCCGCACGATCTGCGCAGCCCCAAGGCGCTGGCCGACCTGGAGCAGATGGCCGCCCGGGTGAGCCAGCTGCCCGATATCACCGCCGTCCGGGGCATCACCCGGCCCAACGGCCAACGACCGGAACAGGCCAGCGTGGCGTATCAGGCCGGGCAGGCCGGCGACAAGCTGCAAACTGCGTCGCGCCTGATCAACGACCACACCAGCGACCTCGACGAGTTGGCCAAGGGCGCCAAGGATCTGGCCCGCAGCCTCGCCGAGGCGCGCGGCCAGGTCAACCAGGCCGCCGCGCAGGCCAACGGGGTGATCAGCGCGCTGAGCGATCCCCGCATCCAGAACGCCCGCGCGACGGTGCAGCGACTGGCCAACGACGGGACACCCGGCCGGATCGCCCAGCTCGCCAGTCAGCTGCCGGACTCGCCGGAAAAACAGAACATCCAGGCGCAGGCCAACACCCTGCGCGGGACGCTGACCAGTGCCAACGCCGCCGTGCCGGCGATGCCCAATCCCGGTGCTGCCCGCGCCCAGCTGGCCGCCATGCAACAGGGCGCCGCCGCCCTGGCCGAGGCCAGCCAGCGCCTGGCCGACGGGGTGCAGCAGCTGGTCGATCAGGCCAAGCGGGTCGGCGCCGGCCTGCAGGAGGCCTCGGAATATCTGCTCACCCTCAAGCGCGGCGCCTCGGATCCGGCGATGGCGGGTTTCTACATTCCCGCGCAGGTGTTGACCGGCGACGACTTCAAGAAGGCCGCCACGGCTTTCGTCTCCGCCGATGGGCACGCGGTGCGGTACTTGATCCAGACCGAGCTCAACCCGTTCAGCACCGCGGCCATGGATCAGGTCAACGCGATCACCGCCGCGGCGCGCTCGGCCCAACCCAACACCGCACTGGCCGACGCGTCGGTGTCGATGACGGGATTCCCGGCGGCGAACCGGGATCTGCGCGACTGCTACAGCGTCGATCTGCGTTTCATCATCATCGCGACCGTCATCATCGTCTTCTTGATCCTGGTGCTGTTGCTGCGGGCCCTGATTGCCCCGATCTACCTGATCTGTTCGGTGGTGGTGTCCTACATGGCGGCGCTGGGCATCGGGGTCATCGTGTTCCAATTCATCCTGCACCAGCAGTTGTCCTGGAGCGTGCCCGGCATCGCCTTCATCGTGTTGGTCGCGGTCGGCGCGGATTACAACATGCTGTTGATCTCCGAGATCCGTGACGAATCCGCGCAGCGCGGCCTGCGCTCCGGCGTCATCCGCACGGTGGGCTCCACCGGCGGGGTGATCACCTCGGCGGGGGTGATCTTCGCCGCCTCGATGTTCGGTCTGCTGTTCGGCAGTGTCGACGGCATGGTGCAGGTGGGCTGCATCATCGGCGCCGGGTTGCTGCTGGACACCTTCCTGGTGCGCACCGTCACGGTGCCCGCCCTGGCGGTGCTGGTCGGTCAGGTGAACTGGTGGCCGATCCTGTGGGGCCGGCCGCACCGACCAGACGCCGTCCCGCACGAATCAGTGCCTGCATCGGAAAAGCCGGCGCGGCAGCACGACCCGGCGCCGACGCTGGAGAAGCCGGCCACCATGCCCGAGCTGGTCACCGTTCCGGATTCGCCCGCCCCGCTGCTCGACGTTGTCGGCCTCGCGACCGAAAACCTCTGTGCCCCGCGCGGTTCGATGAGCTTGGCGGGCCAGAAAAGGTAGCTTGTTAGGCCTCGGCGAAATCGACGCCGGCCAACGGCCAACCGGCCGCGGCGAGTTTGGCCGCCACCCGGTGCACGTTCTCCGGGCCGGCGTCGTATTGGGTGACGTCGGAGATGAATTCGGCGATCTCGTCGTGGCTGATCTCCCCGTCGGCCAACGCCGGCGAGCCGTCGGCGGTGATGTTGTGCACCACCTCTCGCACCTGATCCTCGGTCAGTGGGGTGCTGCGCAGCAGCGCCAACAACGGCACCCGGTCCGGGCCGGGCACGCCGTCGGGGTAGCCGACCTGCAGCCAGCGCAGGATGGAGCTGAACAGCGACGCGGTGGTGGTCACCTGGCCAGTGTCCCGGCACCGTGGCCGCCGGCGCCACCGCGGCGCCCACAATTCACGCGTCGTTCACCGCTGCGGCCACCAGCTAAAACTTTGTGCACCGGGGTGCCGCGACGGTCCGGTAGCGTCCCCAGCATGGTGAGGATGTGGCTGGTCGCGCTGTTGCTGTGTGTCGGTGTGGGCACCGCCGGGTGGGCATCCGCCGATCCGGTCACCAGCCCCGATCCCACCTCGACCGACGGCCAGGCGATCCTCAAGCCCGCCCTGGCCGACCTGACGACCCAGCTCGGCAAGCCCGCGAAGCTGGACGTCAAAACCCTGAACGTGTCGCAGGGGTGGGCGTACGTCAACGGCTTCATCAAAGCACCCGACGGCCAATGGATCGACTACACCGGCACACCGTTCGAGGTCGGAAGCCATTCGAAACGGTATGTGGCACTACTACGTGACGGTGGGCAAGGCTGGAGCCTGGTCACCAGCAGGGTCGGCCCCTCCGATGTGGCCTGGGCCAACTGGGGCGAGGAGTACGGCGCCCCCGCCGGCGTCGTTCCGCGGACTTAAAAGTCCCAGTCCTCGTCCTCGGTGACGACGGCCTTGCCGATCACGTACGACGATCCCGACCCGGAGAAGAAGTCGTGGTTCTCGTCGGCGTTGGGGCTCAGCGCCGACAGGATCGCCGGGTTCACGTTGGTCTCGTCCCGCGGGAACAGCGCCTCATAGCCGAGGTTCATCAGCGCCTTGTTGGCGTTGTAGCGCAGGAACTTTTTGACGTCCTCGGTCAGCCCGACCTCGTCGTAGAGGTCCTGGGTGTATTCCACCTCGTTGTCGTAGAGCTCGAACAGCAGCTCGTAGGTGTAGTCCTTGAGCTCTTGCTGTTTGGCGGGATCCTCCATGGCCAGGCCGCGCTGGAACTTGTAGCCGATGTAGTAGCCGTGCACGGCCTCGTCGCGGATGATCAGCCGGATCATGTCGGCGGTGTTCGTCAGCTTGGCCCGGCTGGACCAGTACATCGGCAGGTAGAAGCCGGAGTAGAACAGGAAGCTCTCCAGCAGCGTGGAGGCCACCTTGCGCTTGAGCGGCTCATCGCCGCGGTAGTACTGCATCACGATCTCGGCCTTGCGCTGCAGGTTGGGGTTCTCCTCCGACCAGCGGAACGCGTCGTCGATCTCGGCGGTCGAACACAGCGTGGAGAAGATCTGGCTGTAGCTCTTGGCGTGCACCGACTCCATGAACGCGATGTTGGTGTAGACGGCTTCCTCGTGCGGGGTCAGCGCGTCGGGAATCAGGCTGACCGCCCCGACCGTGCCCTGGATCGTGTCCAGCAGCGTCAGCCCGGTGAACACCCGCATGGTCAACTGCTTCTCGCCGGCGGTCAGCGTGCCCCAGGACGGCAGGTCGTTGGACACCGGCACCTTCTCCGGCAGCCAAAAGTTTCCGGTCAACCGGTCCCAGACCTCGGAGTCCTTGTCGTCTTGTACCCGGTTCCAGTTGATCGCCGACACCCGGTCAATCAGCTTCACTTTTTCGCTCACCAGAACCCCATTTCACCCGCCGGCACCTAGGCTTCCGACACTACCCCTGGGGTCTGACATCACGCCGCAACACAAGGTCTTGTGTTTGGCGTGTCGTCGGGGATCAGCGGGCGCCCGCCCCGGAACCCACTCCGGAGAACCGGTATTCGCTCGGGTGCAGCTTGCGGGTGGTCCGCCAGTACTGCCAGGTCATCCCGCTCCACAGGGTCCGGTTGACCCCGTGTTCGTCGAGATACCAGCTGGCGCAGCCGCCGGTGTTCCACACCGACCCGGCCAGCTTGTCCTGCAACTCGGCGTTGAACCGGTCCTGGGCGGCGCGGGTGGGCGCCAGCGCCTGGGCGCCGGCCTTGTCGGCCGCGGCGATCGCCTCGGCGACGTAGTGGATCTGCGACTCGATCATGAACACCACCGAGGTGTGGCCCAGCCCGGTGTTCGGGCCCAGCAGAAAGAACAGGTTGGGCATATCGGCGACCGCGACGCCGCGGTGGGCCGCCACCCCCTCCCGGTTCCACCGGTCCACCAGATCCTCGCCGCGCGGACCTTTGACGTCGACGTAGGTGTAGGAGTCGGTGACGTGGAACCCGGTGGCGTACACGATGACGTCGACCGGGTGCTCGACGCCGTCGGCGGTGACGATGCCGTCCCGGGTGACCCGGGTGATCCGCTCGGTGATCAGCTCCGTCTTCGGGTGGGCCACCGCCTGGTAGTAGTTGGGCGCGTACAGGATTCGCTTACAGCCGGCGCGGTAACGCGGCGTCAGTCGGCGGCGCAGCTCCTTGTCGCGCACACTGCGCCGGATGTTCCACCGGCCGACCAGTTCGACGGCGCGCAGCAGGCTGGGCCGTTTGGTCATCGCATAGCCCAGGCCCTCCAGCCACCAGTAGATCGCCGAGCGCACCGCCAGCCGCAGCCCCGGCACCGTGGCGAACGCGCCGCGCAGCAGCGCCGGGAACAGACCGTTGGGCCGCGGCACCACCCACGGCGGGGTGCGCTGATACAGCTGCACCTGGGCCACGCCGGCGTCGTCGCGCACCAGTTCCGGCACGATCTGGATCGCGCTGGCCCCGGTGCCGATCACCGCGACCCGCTTCCCGGCGAGGTCGACGCTGTGGTCCCACTCGGCGGAATGGAAAGAGACACCGCCGAATTCGTCGATGCCGTCGACGTTCGGTAGCCGGGGGATGTGCAGCGCCCCGGCGCCGGAGATCAGGAACTGGGCCACGTACTCGCGGCCATCCGAGGTGAATACGTGCCAGCGGTATTCGGCGTCGTCCCAGTGCGCGCGGTCGACCAGCGCCCCGAACCGGATGTAGCGGCGCAGACCGTACTTATCGGTGACCCCCTTGAGGTAGTCCAGGATCTCCGGCTGCGGCGAGAACAGCTTGCTCCAGGTCGCCTTGGGCTCGAACGAAAACGAGTACAGGTGTGACGGCACGTCGCAGGCACAGCCGGGATAGCTGTTGTCGCGCCAGGTGCCGCCGATCTCGTCGGCCTTCTCCAGGATGACGAAGTCCACGCCCTGCTTCTGCAACGCGATGGCCATCCCCAGACCGGAGAACCCGGTCCCGATGATGACCGCCCGGGTGTGCACGGGGGCTTGGCGCACCGCGTCCTCGGCGGCCTGCTCGGTGAGCGTCATGATGCGTCCTTCCTGGGAACGCCGGTACCGGATAGCCGATCCTACTCCGGCCCGTCGTGCCCGCCGAGGGTGCAGGTTCTGGTCCGGTTTTGCGTCCACACCTGCACCGTCGGCGTGGTGCTGGCGCCGTTCGTGCGGCGTGGCGCCACCGCGCCCCGCTAACGCCTCAGGCGGGTCGCTGGTTGGGGACCACCTCATGGATCGGCCGGTCCGGGTCCATCTTGATGCCGAGGTTCTCGGCGGTGCCGTTGATGACGCCCATCATGATCGTCGTCAGGTGCGCGACAAAGGCGTCGTGCGGCATCCGCCGCGGGCTGTCCAGCGTCGGACCCAGCCACCAGTCGGTGGCCGACGCCGCCGAGCCGAACGCGGCGAACGCGGCCAGCTCGATCGCTTCCCGGTTGAGTTCCATCTCGCGCAGCTCGTTGCTGAACATCTCGGCCATCGCCAGGGTGATCTCGCGGCCTTCGTTGAGGGTCCGCATCGTCGACTCGCCCTGCTCCGGGAAACGGCCCTGGATGAAGAACCGCAACACGTTGGGGTGCTCATCGACCAGGGTCACGTACTCCTCGACGCTGCGGCGGATGATGTCGCGCAGCGAGTTGGTGGCGAAGTCGATGGACGGGAAGATCGCCGCCCACAGCTTGTCGCGCAGCCGCGCCCCGATCGCCTGGAACAGGTCGGATTTGTCGGTGAAGTGGCGGTAGATCTTCGGCTTGGCGGTGCCGGCCTCTTCGGCGATCTCCCGCACGCTCAGATCCGGGCCCAGCCGGTCGATGGCCCGGAAGGCGGCCTCGACGATCTCGCCGCGCACCTTCTTGCGGTGTTCGCGCCACCGCTCGCTGCGCGCGTCGACCTTGACCCCGGCGTTTCCGCTGGGCCTCGGCTTAGTCCCTCTGCGCACGTCAAGCACCTTACCGCTTGCAGAGTTGCTGACCAGGGCAGACCGGTGACACCCGTCGGTCCGATAGCATCGGAGCGGTTGTAGAAAATATCGAAACGGGATGTTGTGACGCAGCGATTCGATCTGGTGGTTGTCGGCGGGGGTCCGGCGGGGTCGGCGGCCGCCTGGCAGGCCAGACAGGCCGGCGCCCACGTCGTCGTGCTGGATAAGGCGGAGTTTCCGCGCGACAAACCGTGCGGCGACGGCCTGACCGCGCGGGCGGTCAGCTACCTGCAGAAGATGGGCCTGGCCGACGAGGTCGCCAAGTTCCACCGGGTCAACCGGGTGAAGGTGTTTAGCCCCAGTACCTGGGAGTTGTCGTTTCCGCGCCGCCCCGGCATGCCCGACCACGGCCACGTCGCCCGCCGGCCCGAGCTGGACACGCTGCTGCTGAAGCATGCCGAATCGGCCGGCGCCGAGGTTCGCCAGTCCGCCGAGGTCGTCGGCCCGATCCTGGATGACGCCGGCCGGGTGACCGGGGTGACGTTGAAAAGCGGCGAGCAGGTCGTGGCCGACGCGGTGATCGCCGCCGACGGCGCCTACTCCCCGATCAAGCGGGCACTCAAACTGGACTCGGCCTACAACGGCTACTCGGCGATCGCGATCCGCGCCGAGATGGCGGCCAATCGGCCCGACACCGATTCCCTCGACATCTACCTCAAGCTGGCGTTTCAGGGCGATCAGCTGCCCGGCTACGGCTGGGTGTTCCCGCTCGGCGGCGGGCGGGTCAACATCGGGCTGGGCTACGTCAACAGCTACAAGAACTGGCAGGCCATCAACGCCACCCAGTTCTTGGGCGAGTTCTTGGCGACGCTGCCGCGCGAGTGGGAGCTGCCGGGCATCGACGAGTTGAAGAAGTCCAAAACCGTGCGGGCCTGGCGGCTGCCGATGGGCTTTACCGCCTGGCCGCCGTGGCGCCCCGGGGTGTTGTTCACCGGCGACTCGCTGGGCGCGGGCAAACCGGCATCGGGGGCGGGCATCTCCAAGGCGCTGGAGTCCGGGCTGGCCGCCGGGGAGTGCGCGGTCGCCGCGCTCACCAACGGCGGGCCCGACAACTTCACCAACTACGCGCAGCGGATGGAAGCGGCCTGGGGCCGGGAGTACAAGCGCGGCCGGGTGTTTCACAAGCTGGCCGGCATCCCGGCGATCGCCAACGCCGGCATCAAGGTCATCGACAACGGCCGGTTCCGCGACTTCATGCTGCGCCGCATGTACGCCCACTCCGAGGGCGCGCCCGAGCACCGCTACTAGGCTTTCGGCCGCCTTTCTGGCCGCCGACTGTGCCGTTTCATACGCGAAACCCCGGTGTCGGCGTATCAATCCGCACAATCGGGAGTGACATCGGGCCGGTGACTAGCGGGAGGCCACACCAACACCTCCTCACGAGTGGCGGCCCTCGCACCATTAGTGTCGGCATATGGCGATCGCGTTCGCGGACTTGCGCGTCCTGCACGACTATGGGGCGCTGTATGCAGCGCTGAGTCAACTCCAACTCCGGGAAGGCCTGCAGGAGCGGCTGGACGGCGAGTTCGACTTTGCCGCGGATTTGAAGGCGGATTCCATCAGCTTCACCGGCCAGGCCTCGGGTGCGACGATCGAAACCACGGTCGAAATGATGGCCAGCGTCGCGGCCGGGCCGCAGACGATCCGCTGGGGACGCGCGCTACCGGTCGGAGGTCGCGCGGGCGCCCAGATGATTCTCGAACGCGGTCGCGAAGACGGCCTCCCCAGCCTGCTGAACGACGAGGTGGCCTTCCCCCCAAGCGACGATCCCGCCCTCGCCGCCGAGTACGCCGCCCTCGAGATCGGCGCAGTGGTCGCTGCAGTAACGGGCGGCGGACTCACCTACATCGTCGCCGCCGGAGAAGGCGCACTCGCAGTGCTGCTGCTGGGCCACCTCGACTTCACCCAGCCACGCCTCGACCACCGGTTCTTGACCCGGGTGCCGATGGGGTTGGGGGCGGGCACGATCGAGGATCACCGCTCCGCCGTCCAGGGCCTCGCCGAGATGTCCGGGTGGGCCATCGACTGGACCGGAGGCCGGGGCCGGGCGGAGCTCACCGATCCGGTAAGCGGCAACGCCGCGACGGCGGAATTCGACGAGTATGCCCGACTCACCGCGCTGCGGGGAACGCTGGGCTGACCAGGTTTCCCGTCGCCGGCTAAACGTCGGCGTGACTCGCTTGCGTAGTCGGTCAGCGTCGTCCACGTCCGGCCCGGCGCGGCTTGCGGGCGGCCTTGCCCGCCGCGGCGCGGGCGGCCTGCTTCGCGAGCGTCTTCTCCCGCGCGGTGCGTTTCGGTGCCGGCTGGGCCTGCCCCCGCGACGAGCCGGGTTTGCGGCCCCGAACAATCCCGACGAACTCTTCGACCAGGGCCGACTGCGGCCCCTCCGGGAAGGCAAGCGCCACCGGGCAGGTGGGCGCATCGGTGATGGGTCGGTAGGTGAGGTCCTTGCGGTGATATAGCCGCGCCAGCGACTGCGGAACGATGAGCACACCGATCCCTGCGGCGACGAGTTCTATTGCGTCCTTGGTGGTTTCGGGCCGATGCTCGACCGGGGTTCCGGGAGCGCCCGCCCAGGCGACGACGTCGTCGAGTGGGAGCAGCCTCGGCTCGCCGTCGAGGTCCGCGGCCGCGATCTCGTCGGCGGCAGTGAGAAGGTGGTCGGTCGGCACCACGACCACCGTGGTCTCCTCGTAGAGCGGGATGACGGCCAGCCCCGACGTGTCGGCCGGCAGCCGAAGCAACGCCACGTCGACGGTGCCGGCCCGCACGGCATCGGGCGCGTCGGCCGCGGCGATCGCGCACAACTGCAGCGGCACCTCCGGGTGGCGCTCCGCCCAGATCCGCGCCCACTTCGCGGGCGTCCCGCCGGGGACGTACCCGAGGGTGAGACGGAGCGGCGTCACCGCATCAGGCTACCGATAGGCTGCTTCCATGAGCAGGCCGAACACACAGTCCATGAAACCCGCCACGGCGGCGAAGAAGCTGGACGTGTACCTGCCCGCGACGCCGGCGGAATTCCAGCAGAAGCCGATCACCCGCGCCGAGCTCGCCGCCCTGCAGGCCGACCCGCCGCAGTGGCTCCAGGACCTGCGTAAGAACGGGCCGCACCCGAAGAATCTCGTGGCCGCCAAACTGGGTATCTCGATCGCCGGTCTCGCGCGCGGCGGCGTCGAGAACGCACTCACCACCGAGCAGATCAATGCGCTGCTCGCGGAGAAGCCGGAGTGGCTGGTCGCCGAACGCGAGAGCTACCAGGCCGTGCTGAGCGAGCAGCGGCGCGTCAAAGCGCTGCATGCGGAGCGCGCTCGCCGAGGCTGAAATCTGCGACGCGACACGCCCACTGAGCGTCGGGACATTCCGACTCGCGGCGTAGAGGCACCCGCATTACAACATGCAGCTGACGCAACCCTCCACCTCAGTCCCTTCCAACGCCATCTGCCGCAGCCGGATGTAGTACAGCGTCTTAATCCCCTTGCGCCAGGCGTAGATCTGCGCCTTGTTGACATCCCTCGTGGTGGCGGTGTCCTTGAAGAACAGCGTCAGGCTCAGGCCCTGGTCCACGTGCTGGGTGGCCGCGGCGTAGGTGTCGATGATCTTCTCGTAGCCGATCTCGTAGGCGTCCTGGTAGTACTCCAGGTTGTCGTTGGTCATGTACGGCGCCGGGTAGTACACCCGGCCGATCTTGCCTTCCTTGCGGATCTCGACCTTGGACACGATCGGGTGGATCGAGCTGGTCGAGTGGTTGATGTAGGAGATCGACCCGGTCGGCGGCACCGCCTGCAGGTTCTGGTTGTAGATGCCGTGCTCGGCCACCGAGGCCTTGAGCCGACGCCAGTCGTCCTGGTTGGGGATGCGGATGCCGGCGTCGGCGAACAGCCGACGCACCTTGTCGGTCTTTGGTTCCCACACCTGCTCGGTGTACTTGTCGAAGAACTCCCCGGTGGCGTACTTGGATTTCTCGAAGCCGGCGAACCGCGTACCCCTCTCAATCGCAAGCCGGTTCGACGCCCGCAGCGCGTGGTAGCACACCGTGTAGAAGTAGATGTTGGTGAAGTCCACACCCTCGTCGGACCCGTAGAAGATGCCCTCCCGCGCCAGGTAGCCGTGCAGGTTCATCTGCCCCAGCCCGATGGCGTGCGAATCGTTGTTGCCCTGCTCGATGGAGGGCACCGAGGTGATGTGGGTCTGATCGCTCACCGCGGTCAGCGCCCGAATCGCCACCTCGATGGTTTGCGCGAAGTCCGGCGAGTCCATCGCCTTGGCGATGTTCAGCGACCCGAGGTTGCAGGAAATGTCCTTGCCCACCTTGGCATACGACAGATCGTCGTTGAATTCCGACGGGGTGGACACCTGCAGGATCTCCGAGCACAGGTTGGAGTGGGTGATCTTGCCGTCGATCGGGTTGGCCCGGTTCACGGTGTCCTCGAACATGATGTACGGGTAGCCCGACTCGAACTGCAGCTCGGCCAGCGTCTGGAAGAACTCCCGCGCCTTGATCTTGGACTTGCGGATGCGCGAGTCGTCGACCATCTCGTAGTACTTCTCGGTGACCGAGATGTCGGCGAACGGCAGCCCGTAAACCCGCTCGACGTCATACGGCGAGAACAGGTACATGTCCTCGTTCTTCTTGGCCAGCTCGAAGGTGATGTCGGGGATCACTACGCCCAGGCTCAGCGTCTTGATCCGGATCTTCTCGTCGGCGTTCTCGCGTTTGGTGTCTAAGAACCGGTAGATGTCGGGGTGATGGGCGTGCAGGTACACCGCCCCGGCGCCCTGGCGCGCGCCCAGCTGGTTGGCGTAGGAGAACGAGTCCTCCAGCAGCTTCATGATCGGGATGACGCCCGAGGACTGGTTTTCGATGTTCTTGATCGGCGCGCCGTGTTCGCGAATGTTGGACAGCAGCAACGCCACTCCCCCGCCGCGCTTGGACAGTTGCAGCGCGGAGTTGATCGACCGGCCGATCGACTCCATGTTGTCCTCGATGCGCAAAAGAAAACAACTCACCGGCTCGCCGCGCTGCTTTTTGCCGGAGTTCAAAAACGTCGGCGTGGCCGGCTGGAACCGGCCGTCGATGATCTCCTCGACCAGCTTTTCCGCCAGCACGGTGTCCCCGGCCGCCAGTGTCAGCGCCACCATGACGACCCGGTCCTCGAACCGCTCCAGATAGCGTTTGCCGTCAAAGGTTTTCAGCGTGTAGGAGGTGTAGTACTTGAACGCGCCCAAAAACGTCGGGAACCGGAACTTCTTGGCGTAGGCGCGCCCCAGCAGCTCCTTGACGAAGTTGCGGCTGTACTGGTCGAGCACCTCACGCTCGTAGTAGTTCTTCTGGATGAGGTAGTCCAGCTTCTCGTCGAGGTCGTGGAAGAACACCGTGTTCTGGTTGACGTGCTCGCGGAAGTACTGGTGGGCGGCCTCGCGGTCCTTGTCGAACTGGATCTTGCCGTCCGCGTCGTACAGGTTCAGCATCGCGTTGAGGGCGTGGTAGTCCGTCTCGCCCTGCTCCGCGGTGTGCGCGGACGTCGTTACAGGCTCTGCAGTTGCGGCCGTTGGTGACACGTGTCGTCCTTCCAGAAGTCAGCCAAACCCGCGCGGACGGTCTCCACGTCCTCGGCGGTCCCCATTAATTCGAAGCGGTACAGGTACGGCACCCCGCACTTGCGCGAGATCACCTCGCCGGCGTAGCAGAACTCCGCACCGAAGTTGTTGTTGCCGGCGGCGATGACGCCGCGCAGCAACGCCCGGTTGTGTTCGTTGTTCAAAAACTTGATGACCTGTTTGGGGACATAGGCCCCGTCGTTGATGTTCGGGGTCTTGTGCCCGCCACCGTAGGTGGGCAGCACCAGCACATAGGGCTGGTCCACCTCGATGTGGCCGTGCAGCGGGATCCGGGTCGCGGGAAGACCCAGCTTCTGCACGAAGCGGTGGGTGTTCTCCGAGACCGATGAGAAGTACACCAAACCGCCGGACTGCATCACGACCTCCTAAGTGCTCCCCCACACGCGGAGCCGACCCCGCGTACACACCGCCGATTAGGCGCTGAGCGCGGTCTCCGCGAGCGCCTTGATCCGGTCGGGCCGGAACCCCGACCAGTGCTCGTCGCCGGCCACCACCACCGGGGCCTGCAGATACCCCAGCGCCATCACGTAGTCCCGGGCTTCCGAGTCCACGCTGATGTCGACTTTCTGGTAGGCAATGCCCTGTTTGTCCAACGCCTTGTAGGTGGCGTTGCACTGCACGCATGCGGGCTTGGTGTACACGGTGATGGTCATCGGCGGCACAGCTCCTCAGCGAAATTTGACAACGGACGGGTAACGGGTCGGGTACTGCCTACGCACTGGTGTTCAGCGGACCGTCGGGCCGCGAAATTCCCCGTTCGGAGGGCCGTATCAATCACACTCCCGGTGACCGACTTGGTGGCCCGCCGTTCGGGTGGATCTTGTGGTCTGGCGGTGCTCAAAACACTACACCTAGTGGGTGACGTTGAGAAGCGATACAAGATGTTCTGAACAACATTCGTGAAATTCCCAGGTCGTAAGCCCTGCCGCGGCGTGCCGCACGGCGTGTCGCAGATCACATTTACCGGTGCCGCTCGTCATGACACCAGGTCTACCACCGGCCACCGACAACCCCGCCGACGCCGCTGGCCGCAAAGCGGGCCAGCAAAGTCGGACGGCTTACCGCTGGTGGGCCAGCGCCGGTTCGGCCAGCGGCCGGGGCAGCGCCGCGGGGGCGGCCAGGGCTCGACGGATCCGGTCTCGGGCATAGCCGGCCACCAACGGCAGCACCGAGACCACCACGACCGCGGTGAAGATCATTTCCAGGTGGTCGCCGACGAACGCGATCCCGCCGAGCAGGTAGCCCAGCAGCGGGACGCCGGCACCCCAGGCCAGCGCACCGACCACGTTGTAGCCCAGGAAGGTGCGGTGCGGCATCCGGGAGGCCCCGGCCACCACCGGGACCACGGTGCGCGCCACCGGGATGAAGCGGGCCAGCAGCACGGCCACCGGGCCGTACCGGTCGAAGAATTCCTGGGCGCGGGCCAGGTGTTGCGGGCCCAGCCGTTTGGCGCTGGGTCGCTCGAACACCGCCGGTCCCGCCTTCGCCCCGATCAGGAAGCCGCATTGGTCACCGGCGACGGCCGCGACCGGAACGGTGAGCAGCAGCAGCCACAGCGGCATGGCCGGATGCTGCTGGGCGGCCAGGATGCCGGCGGTGAACAGCAGCGAATCGCCGGGCAGAAAGAACCCCAGCAGCAGGCCGGTTTCGATGAACACCACGACCAGCAGACCGACCAGCCCAAACGTCGCGATCAGCGTGCCGGGGTTGAGCACCTCAAGCATCGGACCTCCAAATCCTTCGATCTGTGGCCAGACTGGCCGGTGGGCGCTGTGGGGACGCTGAGAAGCCCGCCGACCATCTGCTCTACTGGGGCGAGACAGCGAAAGGGGGCGGGGTGCGGGTCCTGCTGGTCGAGGACGAAGCCCGGCTGGCCGAGACGGTGCGTCGCGGCCTGGTCGCCGAGGGATTCGTCGTCGACGTCGAACACGACGGCCTGGACGGACTGGCCGCGGCCAGCACCGGCGACTTCGATGTGGTGGTGCTCGACATCATGTTGCCCGGGCTCAGCGGCTACCAGGTGGTGCGCGAGCTGCGGGCCCGGCAGGTGTGGACGCCGGTGCTGATGCTGTCGGCCAAGGACGGCGAATACGACCTGGCCGACGCGTTTGATATCGGCGCCGACGACTACCTGACCAAGCCGTTCTCCTTTGTCGTCTTGGTGGCGCGGCTGCGGGCGCTGCTGCGCCGCGGCGCCCCGGCCCGCCCGACGGTGCTGACCGCGGGCACGCTGGCCCTGGATCCGGCCCGCCGCCGGGTGACCCGCGGCGAGACGGTGATCAACCTGACCCCGCGCGAGTACGGGGTGCTGGAGTTCTTGCTGCGGCACCGCGGCGACGTGGTCACCAAGGCCGAAATCCTGCGCTCGGTGTGGGATTCGAACTACGAGGGCGACGACAACGTCGTCGAGGTGTACGTCGGCTATCTGCGCCGCAAGATCGACGCCCCGTTCGGCGTGGCCACCATCGAGACGGTGCGCGGGGTGGGCTACCGGCTGCTGTCCGACACCTGACCGGCCTCGGATTGCAGCGGCAGCGTGACGGTGAACAGCGCGCCGCCGCCGTCCGCGTCGCCGACGGTGACGGTGCCGTGATGGGAGCGCACCACCTGCGCGACGATGGACAGGCCCAGCCCGGTGCCCCCGGACGCGCGGGCGCGCGCGGCATCCAGGCGCACGAACCGCTCGAAGACCCGGGCCCGGTCCGGCGCCGGAATGCCGGGGCCGTCGTCGGCGACGGTGATGACGGCCTGACCCGAGTCCGGCCGGCAGCCCAGCGTGACCGTGCTGGTGGCGTGGCGCGCCGCGTTGTCGACCAGGTTGCGCACCACCCGGGCCAGCGCCGCGCGGTCGCCCACGGTCCGGCACGGCTGAATGTCGGTCACGGCGGCCACCGCGCCCAGCCCGGCCAGCCGGCTCGCCTCGGCCAGCAGCAGGTCGTCGACGTCGACGTCGTCGTGACGCAGCCCCAGCGCACCCTCATCCGAGCGGGCCAGCAGCAGCAGGTCGTCGATCAGCTGATTCATCCGGCGGGCTTCGGGCAGCAACGATTCGTCGATCAGGTCGGTGTCGATGAGGTCGGGCCGGCCGGCGGCCAGCTCGAGGGCGGTGGTGATGGTGGACAGCGGGCTGCGCAGCTCGTGGGAGGCGTCGCTGACCAGCCGCAGTTGGGTGTCCCGGCCGCGTTCCAGCCGGTAGAGCATCGCGTTCATGGTCCGGGCCAGCTCGGCGATCTCGTCGCGGGTGCGCGGTACCGGGACCCGCTGGCGCAGGTCGGTGCTCGACATCGACGCCACCTGGGCGCGGATCGCCTCCACCGGCCGCAGCGCCGCGCGCACCAGCCGATAGGTGGCCACCGCCACCAACGCGACGATGAACGGCGCGCCGATGGCCAGCAGGATGCCCACCGTCTCCACCACGGCTTCCACCGGCTCGCGCTCCACGCCCACCACGACGGTGACGGTCCCGCCGGGCGTTTCGACGCCCCGGGCCGACACCCAGTACTCCACCCCCGCGCTCTTGACCCGCAGCCGACGCACCTGTCCGTCGGCCAGCGACAGCGACGCCACCGGCCGGCGGGACACGCCGGTCGAGGCGGCCAGCACCTTCCCGGAGTCGTCGAGCACCTGCACGGCGCCGATCTGGCCGTCGGTCACCAGCAGCGACGGGTCCAGATCACGGGGCGCGTCGGTGCGCAACTGGGTGGCGATGCGCTCGGCGCGGGCGGCGGCCGCGGTGTGGCCGGTGTAGGCCAGCGACAGGTACAGCACCAGCAACAGCACCCCGCAGGCCAGCGCCAGGCAGACCGTCATCACCACCGCGGCCGCCAGCGCCGACCGGGTGCGCACGCTGGCCTGCAGCGGGTTGAACCGCCCGAGGATGCCGAGCGCTCGGGCTATCCGCCCTGCCACCGCCACCTCCCGAGTCGTCGCGTCACACCGCATGCCCCGTCATCGTGGCCCGATACCGCTGTGAAGACGCTGAACGCCGCGCCGGCGAGATCAGCTCACCTCGGCGACCAGCTTGTCGACCACGTCGCGCACATCGGCCGCCAGCGTGGCGTGCTCGGCCGGGTGCACCCCGTCCAGCGACTTCAGCGGCACCGACAGCTTGATCGCCTCGACCACCCGCGGGCCGGCGATGCCGAACGACTTGCGGGTCTCGTCGTGCGCCCACACCCCGCCGTATTGCCCCAGCGCCGCGCCGATCACCGCCAGCGGCTTGTCCTTGAGCGCGCCGTTGCCGAACGGGCGCGACAGCCAGTCGATCGCGTTCTTGAGCACCGCGGGAATGCTCCCGTTGTATTCCGGGGTGACCACCAGGGCGGCGTCGGCGGCCGCGGCGGCGTCGCGCAACGCGGTCACCGCCGCCGGGGTGTCGGCCGGCGTATCGATGTCCTCGTTGTAGAACGGCAAGGCGCCGAGCCCGTCGAACACCGTCACCGTCACGCCGTCGGGGGCGCTGTCGGCCGCCACCTGGGCGATCTGGCGGTTCACCGACGCGGCGCGCAGGCTTCCCACCAGCACCAGCACTGTGATGTCTGCCATCGTTGACTCAAATCCCTTCGATCCGTGGTGTACATCCTTGCACGTCTGAACCGGACCGCAGTCCGGTTTATTCCGGCGAGGCTAGAGTACACGCTGTGAGGGTCGACGGATTGCCCACGCTGCCGGTGTCCGACGCCGGGCCACCGGAGCGCGGCGACGCCGCCCGCAACCGGGCCCTGATCCTGGATGCGGCGCGGCGGCTGGTCGCCGAGCGCGGCGCGGACGCGGTCAGCATGGACGACATCGCCGCGGCCGCCGGCGTCGGCAAGGGCACCGTGTTTCGTCGGTTCGGCAGCCGCGCCGGGCTGATGCTGGTGCTGCTCGACGACGACGAGCGGGCCAACCAGCAGGCGTTTTTGTTCGGCCCGCCCCCGCTGGGACCGGATGCGCCGCCGCTGGACCGGCTGCTGGCGTTCGGGCGGGCGCGGCTGTGCTTCGTCCACGCCCATCACACCCTGCTGTCGGAGGCCAACCGCGATCCGCAGACCCGCAGCAGCGCCCCGGCCGCGGTGCACCGCACCCACGTGCGGATGCTGCTGGCCACCGCGGGCAGCACCGGCGACCTGGACGCCCAGGCCGACGCGCTGCTGGCGCTGCTGGATGTCGACTACGTCGAGCATCGGCTGACCGAGCCCGGCCAGACCCTGGAGGCGCTGGGCGACGCGTGGGAGAGCTTGGCGCGCAAGCTCTGCGGGCGATGAGCTGGATCCTGCACGTCGACTTGGACCAGTTCCTGGCGTCGGTGGAGCTGCGCCGCCATCCCGAACTGGCCGGGCGGCCGGTGATCGTCGGCGGCAACGGCGATCCCACCGAAGCTCGCAAGGTGGTCACCTGCGCGTCGTATCAGGCCCGCGAGTTCGGGGTACACGCCGGGATGCCGCTGCGCAGCGCCGCCCGCCGCTGCCCCGACGCGACGTTTCTGCCGTCGGATCCGGCCGCCTACGACGAGGCCTCCGAGCAGGTGATGGGCCTGCTGCGCGACCTGGGTCACCCGGTGGAGGTGTGGGGTTGGGATGAGGCGTTTATCGGCGCCGAGGTGGCCGACCCGCTGGCGTTGGCCGAACAGATCCGCACCGTGGTCGCCGCCGAGACCGGGCTGGACTGCTCGGTGGGGATCAGCGACAACAAACAGCGCGCCAAGGTCGCCACCGGGTTCGCCAAACCGGCCGGGGTCTACCAGCTCACCGACGCCAACTGGATGGCGGTGATGGGTGAACGCCCGGTCGACGCGCTGTGGGGCGTGGGTACCCAGACCACGAAACGCCTTGCCACCCTGGAGATCAGCACGGTGCGGCAGCTGGCGCACACCGACGCCGAACTGCTCACCGCGACGTTCGGGCCACGCACCGGGCTGTGGCTGCTGCTGCTCGCCAAGGGCGGCGGCGATGACGAGGTGCGCACCGAGCCGTGGATACCGCGCTCACGCAGCCACGTCGTCACCTTCCCACGCGACCTGACGGATCCGGCCGAAATGCGCGCGGCCGTCACCGAATTGGCGCACCGTACGCTGGCCGAGGTGGTGGCCCAGGCGCGGATCGTCACCCGGGTCGCGGTCACCGTGCGCACCACCACCTTCTACACCCGCACCAAGATCCGCAAACTGGAAGCGCCCAGCACCGATGCCGCCACTATCACCGCCACCGCCGTGCAGGTGCTCGAGCTGTTCGACCTGGATCGCCCGGTCCGGCTGCTCGGGGTGCGCCTGGAGCTGGCCATGCCGCCGGCTGTCGCCCCGGCCCGATAGCCTGCGGGCATGTTGTCCACGGTGGCGGTGCGCGGCTACCGGTCGCTGCGCGAGGTGGTGCTGCCGCTGGGGCGGCTGACCGTCGTCACCGGCGCCAACGGCACCGGCAAATCCTCGCTGTACCGGGCGTTGCGGCTGCTGGCCGACTGCGGCGCCGGCCAGGTGATCGGCTCGCTGGCCCGCGAAGGCGGCCTGGAGTCGGTGTTGTGGGCCGGACCCGAGCAACTGCGCGGTGCCCGGCGCACCGGAACCAGCCAGGGCACCACGCGCACCCGACCGGTGTCGCTGGAATTGGGTTTCGCCGCCGACGATTTCGGCTTGCTGGTGCTTCTGGGTCTCCCGCGGCGTCCGGGCGCGTCGGCTGGCGGGGTCGGGTGCGGGTGTGGGGGGGGTGGGGGCGGGGTGG
>NZ_MLQM01000017.1:0-49760 GCF_001854525.1 Mycobacterium talmoniae | reverse complement strand
ACACCCCCCCCCCCCCCCACCCCCCCCCCACACACACGCCGCCGACAGCGACAGTGGTATAAAAAGACCGGAGCGAGGGGCCCCCCCCCCCCGGGTCCCCCCCCCCCCCCCCTCGGCGCGTTCGACGATCTCGACTATTCCCGCCGCTCCGTCCACTCGGACAACGTCGCCCGTGGCCAGCACTTGGGTACCGTTAGCCACATTCATCACGCACGGAATTCCCAGTTCCCTCGCCACGACCGCGGCATGGCTCATCATGCCCCCGATGTCAACGACCAGCGCCTGGGAGAGAAACATCAAAGAAACCCAGCTGGGATCGGTCGTGTGCGCCACCAGGATTTCGCCGTCCTGCACGTCCACGTCGCTGGGATCGAACACGACGCGGGCCTTGCCGACGACAACGCCGGGCGAGGCACCGACACCGGAGAGCGTTGACGCGTCGGCCGCGGAGACCTCCTTGCGCCTGGTCGCGATTGGTTGCCCAGTCCATGATGAGGGGACATCGAGGGACTGGTAACGCGCACGTAAACTACGCCGCTCGGCGACCCGCGCCCGCAGGTCGTCGTGAAGGTCGCCGGTTATTTCCTCACGGGTGAGGTAGAACGTGTCGTCCGCCTCGTCGAGACGACCTTGCGCCACCAATTCCGCACCGATATGACGGGCGGCGGCGCGGACGACATCGACACCCTGCAGGTAAGCGACCTTGCCAACACCGCGCAACGGTACGAAACGGCGGGCGAGCCGCAGTATCAGGCGTGCCTTGACCCGTCCGATCGCTCCCACCGAACCGAGCAGGCACGCCTCTGCTTCCTCGCGGGCCGCCGCATCCGCGGCGTGGCCCATGCCCGGCGCCCGGTCGTCACCCATCGCCCGGTACTGCTCGATCAGCCGGACCACGGGGGTGGGGTCCTCACGCCAGGATCTCGCCGACAGCTCGCCCTCGCCGGGGCCGTGATAGCCGTGGCGCGCCAAGAATTCTTCCAGCGACAGCCGGTTTCGAGAGACGTCCCACAGATCCTGTAGGACCACGCTCTCCTCATGTTCGCGATGGCCGCGCAGCAACACCGAGGCGTCGACTCCGGCTGCCGACGCCAGCGCGGTCAACTGCTCGAAAACCGGTTGGATGACGCCAGCGGCCATCAGGGATTGCTGCGCGAGCGCTTCGGCGAACCGTTCCACCCCCGCGTTGATCCGATCCTGCGCCTCGGCCACCGACACTGCGGGGGTGGTCGCGATCGCGGAGGTCCACCAGACATCGGTTTCGGCGCGCAGTCGCTCCATGTTCTTCGCTGCCCGAGCCAGCATGCGCGGATACCGCAGCACAATGAACGGGAGCCGCCGCATCGACGGTCGGCTGACAAACGTCGGCGGGACAAAGCCGAAGAAGTCGCGGGAGAGCGCTTCACCTGACTGGCCGGGAATAAGGTCGCCGATATCGCACAGGAAGTCCACCCGCACGGCCATCCGCCCATAGAAGACGTTCGTGATTCGCTCAGCCGGGTCCGCCGGGATATGCCGACGGCGCCTCGCGAGCACACCCATCGCATAAAAAGGCATACGCAGGCCGATCTCGCTCGCCGGAATCCAGGCGCTGGCGCACAGCGGGGTCATGACCCCCGGGACCGCCTCGGCGAGGTTGATGGAACTCCACGACGCCTCGTTCGGTGACACCGAGTGCAGGGCGTTGGGCGGCTCTCCAACGACAGTCTGCGCTGACACGTCGGTCTCGGAGAGTGGCATCCGGTTCTCCTGGGTCATGATCGGTTTAGTCGCCAGCAACCGTTTCGGGGCAGGTATCGCCTGCACAACAGGCCGTGCGATGGCGCCTGTCCGGCACCGCTTGCATGCGGTCAGTATGCGTCCTGCACCACAGCCACGGATCGGGTCGGATACGCAGACCGCTACGTAGATACGGAGCGCCGGGTTGGCTAGCGGTCGCGGTTGCCGGTGATCCATCCCGCTTCGCCGCTGGGCTGCGGGAGATCCAACAGCTGCGCGAGGACCTGGGCCGCCGGGTTGTTCCAGGGCATCGCGTGGCCTTCGGGCAGGAACCCGTGGCTGATCATGAGGTTCCCGACCCGCACGATCAGGCAGGCGCCGCGCAGTGCGGCCCAGGCCTCGAACCATTCCAGGTCGCGGACGGTATGACCGGTGAGCTCCTCGAATCGCGCGACCGTTGCATCGCGCCCCGGGAACCCGGTCAGCCTCGGGATACCCAACCCCGATGAGTAGACCTCGTCGAAAAACAGCCAATAACCCAGGTCGACCTCGCGCCGACCGAGCGTTGCCATCTCCCAGTCGAAGACGCCGGTGACCTCCTGATCCGGGCCGAACATCAGGTTCCCGAAGCGGCCGTCACCCCACGACACCACGAGCGGACCGTCATCGGTGGGCTTCGTCGCCTCCAGCTTTTCAAACGCCGCATCGATCGTCGGGCTCCGCTGGTCACCGGCCGCCCACTGGTAGAAGCGACGCCAGTACGCGAGTTCCTCGTCGAGGACTGTATCGCCGCCGAGGTCGGTGTGGCGCAAGAACCCCAGCCCGTGATCGAGCGGGTCGATGGACTGGATACCGGCGATCGCGCGCAGTCCGGCGTCCCACATCGTCGCGCGCTGCTGGTCGGACAGCTCGACCACGAACCCGGCGGTGGTGAACGGCGGATCGTCGGCCGGTACCTCACCGTGTACCCGATCCACCAGCAGGAACTCCGTACCCAGCACGTCACCCGTTGTCTCATGTGCGACGACGTTCGGGACAGGAACGTCGGTTGCAGTGGCGAGAACCGACATGACCCGAGCTTCGCGGGCCATGTCGTAGTCCGGAAAGACTCCCTCCCCCTCCGGCGGAACCCGAACAACGAACCCGCGCTTCGCGCGCGCGTCGCCATCATCGACGACAGCCTCGAACAGCACCGTCTGACTCGACATCCCGCTCGCTTCGGGGATGACCAGGTCGGTGACGTCGACGGGACCGTCAACGCTGAGGACGCCCGGCAGCCAGTCCGAGAGTCGCCGCCGGGCCTCTGCCAGGTCGAAGGTGTTCTTCAGGGCCATGCGTTGCTCCTCGGGCTGTTTCGCCGCGCTCGCGTCGCGGCATCGGGTCAGGCTCGGAACCGGGTGCGGTCGACCGTCCCTCGACGGGTCGGCCGATGGAGCCGAGTTGCCAACCATCGGCTAGACAATTTTAATCATATTTCAATTTTTACGTCTACCGGACCACCCATGGCTCGATCACAGCAGCTACCGCGCAAGCTCGGCATCGCGTGGGTATCCGGCGCGACCGCCGGCAGCCACCGCGTCGCCGGCCTCAACTCCGGCGCCCTCACGGTGTTCGACGGACCCTCGCGGTAGTGGAGCCGACCTGGTCGGCCATCCACACCATGATCTGGCTACGTGAGGTGAAGCCCAGCTTCGTCAGAATGTTCTCGACATGCGTCTCAGCGGTACGTTTGGATATCACCAGGGTGTCTGCGATGTCCTTGTTGCTCATACTCTGCGCCACGAGTGCGGCGACCTGCTTCTCGCGTGTGGTCAAGATATCCTGCGGGTCACCGCCACGGGCGCGCCCGACCGCGGCCAAGTCCTCCCGTACAGGCTTCTCATTGCTGGAGTATTGAATCGCATCATGCAGGCTACGTGACCGTCCGCGCGCCCACGCATCGTCGCGCGCTGCTTCACCGAGAGACTCGGAGATGGCGGCAACCGCATCCTCATGGTGGACGAACAATCCGCGCAGCGCCGAAGTAGATGTCTGGATGCGGGCCCACACACCATCGGCCGCGCCCAACAGTTCAGCGGCACGCTCGGGCTCCGAGGCGGCAGCGATCCACGCGAGTCCCTCAAAACACAGGCCGATGCCCACCGGATCGTCGATACGATGGCTGATGCCGAGGGCACGCTGATACAGCGTCATTGCCGTAGGGACGTCGCCGCGGCACCAGTGGGTGAAGCCGGCAATCCAGGTCGAGTATCCCCGCGCCCAACTCTCGCCGACGGGTTCGGTGATTTGCAAACACTGTTCGTGGCACGTGAGCGCACGGCCGAAGTCACCGACGAAGCCGTGGGCGAGCTGCAGCAGGTAGAGCGTTTGCACCACTTCGAGGGTGTTCTCCTCGTTGCGGAACCCGTCAAGCGCCTCGTCGAACAGCTCGATGGCGCGCACGAAGTCACCGGAGAAGAGCGCTACAAAGCCCGCGGTCTGGGTGAACAGACTCTCAACTGCACCTCCGACCTCGTCGGCGACCCGCTGCCCCTCAACCAGCAAGCGTAGTGAGCCGGCCAGGTCACCGCTGGCGGCTGACCACCAACCAGCGGTGCGCAGCGCGAGCGCACGCAGTGGTGTCGACTCCGGCACCAACGGCAGTAACCGGTGGAACCACATCAAACCCGGGTAGAACAGACCCTCGGCAAGGCCGAACTCGTGCAGGTCGACGCCCATCCGCAGGCCGGTCTCGGCTTCGCCGGGCTCATCGAAGCAATAGCCCAGAGCCGTCTGCAAATTGCTGGTCTCTCTCCGCAGCTTGTGGATCCAGTCGACCTGACGCGGGCTGATCCAGTCCTCACGCGCCAAGTGCGCCAAGCGCGCATACCAATCCCGGTGGCGGCGGCGGAACTTGCCCAGCTGGCCGGTTTCCTCGAGTCGGCGCAACCCGCGATAGCGGATCGGCGGCAGCAGCCGGAACCTGGTGTACATGTCGTACCTCTGCGCGACCAGAACCGATTTATCAACCAACGCGGCGAAAACGTCGGCGAGCGGCTCATCCAGACTCACACCGGCGCACACCCAATCGGCAGCGTCGAAGTCGAACCCACCGGAAAACGCGGAGACCGCGGCCCAGACATCACGCTCCGCCTCGGAACACAGCTCGTAGCTCCACTCGATGCACGCTGCCATGGTGCGCTGCCGATCGGGTGCGGTTCGGCTTCCCCGGGTCAAGATGGCCCAACGGCCAGTGAGGTTGTCGGCCAACTCTGCCGGCGACATGGTACGTAGGCGCACCGCGGCCAGCTCGATCGCTAGCGGGATACCCTCAAGCTTCGAGCAAATTTTTGCCACCGCCGCACTGTTGACGTCGGACAGCTCGAAGTCGGGGTGAACGGCCCTGGCTCGATCGATGAACAGCCCAACCGCCTCAAACGCGTGTAGTCCCGATGGTGGCCCACTGGCCTCTCGCGGCGGGACGCTCAGGGGCAAGACGGCATAAATAGTCTCGCCGGTGATGCGCAGCGGCTCACGACTGGTAGCCAGGATGCGCAGCCGCGCACATCGAGACAGCAATATGTCGGCGAGTCGCGCTACGGCGTCGACAACGTTCTCACAGTTGTCGAGGACCAGCAGCACCTCCCGCTCGCGAAGGTAGTCGGCGAGTGAGTCGACAGCAGCGCGCTGCGTACGGCCCTGCAGACCGAGAACGGTCACAACGGTCTGCGCCGTCAGCGCAGGGTCACCCACAGCAGCTAAGGAAACGACGTGGACACCGTCGGCGAACACACGGCGTAAGCCGGACGCGACACGCAATGCCAGACGGGTTTTACCGACCCCGCCGAAGCCGGTGAGCGTCACCAGTCGAGCATCACCGAGGAGTTGCCGGATCTTGCCCCGGTCGCGTCGCCGGCCAACAAAACTGGTCGTCTCTAGCGGGAGTCCGGCGGAGGCGTCGGCGCCGACTCCAAGTGTGACCCTGCCCATGGCACCCTCCATCATGGCGTAGATTCGCATGAGCGATCCACCAGCCCCTGCCATCGCCGCATAGCTGCGTTCATCAGACCACTGACTCGACCACCCCGCCCGGCAGCCGATTTCCGGCGAGGTCGGCGGGGATGGTGGTCGGCGGCGGCCAGTGTTGGGTCGCCGACGGCGATGGTGACGGTGCGGTAGCGGCGTGTAGTGCGCATGAATTTCTTGATGCTCCACCCGGTGTGGGTCTCGATGTAGTGGCTGATGGCCATCGCAGCGAACACGATCGTCAGGTGCGCGTCGATGGATTCGCGGGTTCGGTGGTAGATCGGTCGGGCGGCTAGGTTGTGCTTGGACATCCGAAACGCCTTCTCGATGCGCCACAGCCGGTGGTAGGCCTCGATGATGAAGGTGGCGGGCTTGCTGGTCACGTTGGTGGTGGTATAGCCCTTCCAGCCGGCCAGCGGGGGTCTTGGCCTCCAGCGTGCGGTTCATCGATTTCGGCGTCAGTCTCGAAGAACAGGGTCGAGACGTCGGACAACACGAGGCTGGTGGGGCCGAGTTGCGCGTGGGCGGCGCACGCGCTCGAAATACCCTGCCGGAAACTGGGTTTGGCGAACATCGGAAGCCGGCGATTCAACGTCGGGTAGGTCACCGGGGTGATTCCGGCTTCCTCGATCGCCCGCAGCGAGTCGACTTTGCTGGTCGGTTCGATGATCCGGGCTGCCACCAACTGGCGGAACACCTCATCGCCGCCGGTGGCCTGGTCGAAACCGAGCGCGTCATAGACATCTGAGAGGGCTTCCCACGGGTGGGGCGCGGGAGGAGGTGATCGGCAACGGCTCAGCATCGACCGGGGTGTCCCGGTCCGAGATCACGCTGGTCTTGGCCTGTGGCGATCTTCTGCGCCCGGCCGCCTTCAGCGCCGCGACACCGACCTCATCATGGGCCGATCCCAGGTGTTCGATCTTGCAGGCACCACGCCGCGACGACCACACGATCTGCACCGCCGTGGCCCCCGAAGGCGGTCTTCACGGTGCGAACATAGGCCATCCTGGCCGCCTACGGGCCAAAATTATTGCGCAAATTCCGCTTCACCGCCAACCAACACCCCAGGTCACAGCCCTATGGGGTTGCGAACGACGGTCAGCGCGACCGGGATCCACAGTTGTTCAGAGCGTGCCCGGTGGCGCGCTGATGCCGTCGAAGGTGAGGTCGATCACCGCGTCGACTTGAGCTTCGAGGTCGTCGTTATCGTCACGCATCGAACGGTCGAGGGCCAACCAGAAGGCGGCGCCGAACATCGACTGGACAGCGACTTCGACGTCGAAGTCCCGGTGTTCCCACCGATCGAGGTTAAGGCGGGTGGCGTCGATGGCGGCGTCGATCAACGGCCGGATCTGGTCGGCGTAAAACCGGCGCGCATGATCGCGGTCGCCGAAGAGGATCACCCCGAGGGCACCGAACGATTCCACGAACATCTGCAGTAGTGCAGCGAAGAAGTCACGCGTCGACTCACGCTGCGTTGCTCCGCCCGGGTCCGAGGGCAAGGTACGGACGGCATCGATCCGGTCACTCAGCAACTCGTGAACAGGCGCCATGATCGCCTCCTCGAAAAGCTTCTCCTTGGAGTCGAAGTGCTTGTAAATCAACGCGCTGTTGACTCCGGCAGCGTCGGCGACAGACTGGATTCGAGCGCCGGCGAGGCCCTTGCTAAGGAACTCCGACCGCGCCACCTCCAGTATCTGGCTGCGGCGCTGGTCGCCGGTCAGTCGGGGAGGCGGAGCGCTTGACACGAGTGGTACCGTACCCGAGGAATTAGTCAGTAACTAGTTACCGATGTACTCGGGAGGCGCGGTGCCAGAGCAAAGTCCCGGCCGAGCCGATCACGGGTCGGAGTGTGCGATGAGTGGGGCCGTTGACTCCCGGCTTTCTGCGCTAGAGCCCGCGTGGTGCCAGAAGATGTTGCGGTCGCACGGCTTCGGGTCGGTAGTCCTGACGACGGTCCACGCGGAGGCGATGTCGGTCAGCGGAGCGGTAGCGGATATGGCCCGGTTGAGGCTTGGCTACGATCCGCGCCACCCATCAGGTCCGTCCAGCGTGATCGCGAAGATCAGCGCCCGCGAGGGGGTGCGTTTGGCGCTCGATCAGGCGCTGGGGATGCAGGAGCGCGAGATCCGCTTCTATGCCGAGCATGCCGATCAGGTGCGGTTGCGCAGCCCACGCTGCGTCGGCGTCGGCGACGGCACGAGCACGCCGCTGTTGCTCGAAGACCTCGGTGGACTGCGAGCCGGGGATCAGGCCGCGGGTCTGGCGAAGGAGGATGCCGATCGGCTGATGGATGTTCTTGCTGAGCAGCACGCGGCATTCTGGGAGTCGCCGATGTGCGAGGAGTCGTGGCTGGCATCACCCACTGACGAGGCCTACGCCAGTATGGTCGCGCAAGTGGTGAACACCGGCGTCGACGTCTTGGCTGACCGCTACGCCGACCGCGCCCCTGTCGAGGCGATCAAAGCGGTCGAAGCACTCGCACCCCGGTGGCGCCAGGTGATCGACGCATGCGCCGCGGGGCCACGCACCGTCGTCCACAACGACTGCCGTTTGGACAACATCTTCTTCGACGACGACGGCACACCGATCTTCGTCGACTGGCAGTCCGTCGGCGTCAGTCGAGGCATACACGACGTCGCCAATCTTCTGGCCGGAAGCATGAATATCGAGGAGCTTCGCCAGCACTGGGAGAGCCTGCTGAGTCGGTACCACCGGCGACTCTGCGCGCTCGGCGTCACCGACTACGGCTGGCAACAGTGCGTAGCCCACTACCGGCAGTCGATCCTGTTTCCGCTTGGGCAGGGAATCGCCCTTGTGGGCGCGCTGAACCGTCACGACGGTCGAGGTTTGACCGATCCGGCGCTGCTTCGCCCGCTCCTGCACTGTCACGATCTGAACGCCTTCGACACCATCGACCAGCATCCCCGAACAATGGAGACATCGTGCTAGAGACCTGCGTGGGCCTGTGGACCAACCGCTACTTCCCCGCCGCAGTCCTCGCAGAGCAGAGCAAAGTCTTGCAGGACAGCGGAGTCGTCGACGGCGTGCTGGTTCCGGATCAGCTGGCGGGTTTTCTTCCCCGTCAATTGTGGAGGGAGGAAAACACACCCATCGCGTCGATTGTGCGAGACCCGGACTCCGCAATGGATGCGTTCATGGTCGCACCGTACATATACGCGGCGGCCCCGCGGCTGAACATGCACCTGACCACCGACAGCATCCGGCGCGCTCCCTCGGAGCTGATCCAATCGATGCTGACGCTGGCGCATATCACCGAAGGCCACGCCAACTTCCAAATCGGCGGGGGCGAGGTGAAGCAGACTCGGCCCTTCGGTCACCCGTACAAGCAGGGCATGTCCCGGATGCGAGACCTGATGCAGATCTATCGTCGCGCCGTGGAAACCGACGGCCCGTTCGACTATGCGGGCGAGCGGTGGACGTTCGAGAACGCGTTCCTCGGCAATGCCAACGAACATCTGCCGACGCTGTGGGGTCTCGGCGGCGGGCCCAGGCTCACCGACTGCTCCACCTCGTTCGCGGACGGCATGGCCTTCACCCTACCGGGCGCGTTCTCCAACCCCGATCAAGTCGCCGAGGCTGTCGGCTCGATCCGCAAGGAGGTGGAGCAGAAGGGACGAGACCCCGAGGCGTTCCGAATCGGCCTGTGGGCAGCGATATTGTTACACCCCGATCAGAGTGTCCTGGAAAAGGCCTTCGATAACCCGCTGATCAAGTTCTTCAGCGCCGCCAACGGCCGGGTGGAATCGCGTCAGTGGCAGGCGGAGGGGCTCCCGCTGCCCTTCCCGCAGGGCTGGGCCTACTACAAGGATCTGCTGCCGAACGACACCCCAGACGATCTGGTCGACACCATTCTTGCCGCGACCACCCGGGAGCACGTCGAACGCTCCTGGTTCGCGGGGAGCCCGGCCGACGTGGCAGCCCAAATGCGACCGTACCTGGAAGCCGGGATCGACTGGGTCCTGCCCTTCGACTACCTACCTGTCGTCGGTGACCCGGCCGACGCGCCGGCCGCCGTCGGATGGATGGTCGACCTGTGCCGCGAGCTCAAGTCGGCGTCGAAATGACCACTCCCGCCCGGACCGCCGACCTCAGCACATACCTCATCTCCGGGGCCGTAAGCGCCCAGCCGAAAGACCGACAATTCGATACCGAGTACCGCACGGTCGCCGAAGGCATCCAGGACGGCGTGGACGCCGACCGTCTCGGATTCCACCGCGCCTTCTTATCCGAGCGCTACGACATTAAACACGCCGACGTGATCCTCAGCGGCATCGCCGCCCGCACCTCCACAATTCTGCTGGCCACCGGAACCATCGACCCCCAGACCCGCCAGGTGTGGAATGTCGCGGCTTTCGGAGCGACCATGCAGTCTTGTTATGGCCCCCGCACGATGATCTGCCTGGGACTCGGCGACGACATGATCTTCAAACGCATGGGGGTTCGCAAAGCCAAGTACCGCGAAATGATCGAGTACGCCAGCTTGTATCGCGCCCTGTGGCGCGGCGAATCGGTTTCCTATGCCGGGCAGTCCGGATCCTTCGAGAACTTCTCCTTCTCCGAAACCTACGACGGGCCGCCCCCGGAGCTGTGGCTTGGCTCGTTCGCCAACCTCAAAGGTGCGGAGGCCATCGCCGCCGGCTTCGACGGCGTCGTGCTCCCCCCGGTATTCACCCCCCGCGCCACCGAAGCCGCCGTAGCGCGAATCCGTGCGGCCTGCGAACGGATCGACCGCGACCCCGCCACCGTGCGGATCTGCCAGTCGGTGATCACCGCGCCCGAGCTGTCCGAGGAGGAGTTCCGCCAACTCGCGCACGGACGCGCAACGTCGTACTTCGTCTACCCCGGATACGGCGAGAACCTCGCCCGCGTGAACGGGTGGGACGAGAAGGTGGTTCTCGACGTCCGCAACCACCCCATCTTCACCGGGCTGGCGAAGGTCGCGGACATGGAGCTCCACCGCCACCAGATGATGGACGCCGCCGCGCTTATCCCAGACGAATGGATGCTCGACTCCTGCGCCTTCGGAACAGCAGAAGAATGCGCTGCCAACCTCCAACGCTTCGCCGACGCCGGCGCCGACGAGATCACCACTTACGGGTCAACCCCAGCCCAAAACGCCACGCTTCTCGCGGTGTGGAAAGACCGCGCCAACCGGGCGGCCTCCATCTCACGACCCTTGTAGCATCTTGCGGCATATCGGCAGCCACAACGTCCGAGGGAGACGGGCGGCAATCGACACGAAAACCCGTGCGGGTAACAGCGGCACGACAGTACGCCGCCCGTCGGCAAGGGCATCCAGGCCGGCCGTCGCGCACTGCCGCGGGGTCGCGGTGAGGAACGCGGGTTGGCGTTTTGCTTGTTCCGCGCCGTCAGCGATTTCGGAGAACTCGGTGGAGACGCTGGCCGGGCACATCACGGTCACGGTGACCCCGAACGGCTTGAGCTCGCAGTGCAGGGCTTGGGCGATCGAGGTGACCGCAGCCTTGGTCGCGGCATAGGCCGCGAAGTTCGGCATTGGTTGATTCCCGGTCATCGAGGATACGAAGAGCACCGCTCCAGCGCGTCGCTCGACCATCGCCGGCGTCAGCGAGTGGGCCAACGCGAAGGTGGCCTCCACGTTGGTCCGCATCATCAGGGTGATGCGGTCTCGGTCGTTGGCGAGAAACGGTCCGACCATTCCAAATCCGGCGCACAGCACCAGCACGTCGAGCGTAAGCCCCAGCTCGCCCAGCTCGCCCAGCATCCGAGCGCGGTCGTCCCGGTCGGCCAGATCGCACGGTAGGGCCCACGCGCGAATTCCGTACTGCTCGCGCACTTCCGCAGCCAGCTTCTCCAGACGCTCACGGCGGCGGGCGACCACGACAATGTCGTGCCCGCGCGTAGCGAGCTCGCGGGCCAGCTCCTTTCCAATACCCGAGGAAGCCCCCGTGACCAGTGCGGCGTGGCCGGTCCGGGGTACAGGAATCGCCATCGTCTAGTCCAATACATCCGCAGCACCGGTAGCCTGAACGAGATCGGCCGTGCCCCGCATCAGACGCGCCCACATTGCGTCCCCCCGCTCAGTTCGCTCCAGCGTCAGCGACATCGCGACACCGAGCAGGAACGGATAGAGCGCACCGCGACGATAACCCTCCCAGCAGTCGTCCAGCGAGAAGCCCTCAACCCCGGCGGCCAGCAGACCCTCGTGGTAGCTGCGGAGCAGCTCACGCTCGTGAGCACGACGCTCAGCCGGGCTGACGCAGGCGCCCAAGAAGATCGCTACATCGACCAACGGTGGCGCGAGTCGCGCAGCCTGCCAGTCGATGATGGAGACCGGCGGAGCGGCCGGATCGACGCCGAACATCACGTTGTCCAGCCGGAAATCACCGTGAGCCACCACGAATGGGCGCTTCCACGTCTTCGCGGTGTAGTGCACGGCTTTCGGCGCCAGCTGCCGGACCAGCTCGACGTGCTCCAGCTCAAGGTGGTCCGCGAAGCGCTCCAGGAAAGGCTCAAGCGCGGCGGGCACGGCAGCGAAGAGCATCTCGGTGCGCGCGACGTCGGCTATCCATTTGCGGCCGAGCAATTCCGGTTGGTCCCAACTTGAAGACTGCAGCTTGACCAACTCCATCACCGCGAGCCGAGCTTGGTCCGGTGTGCAGCCGGCGACCATGTCGCCCACCATCGAACCGGGTGACAAGTTGTCGATCACCAGGGTGAACCGGCCGGTTTGCGGCTCCAAACCGCCCCAATGCATGCGCGGGACCTGAACCGCCACGAGCGGCGCAATCTCCTGGTAGAAGCGGACCTCGGCCTCGTACACACCCATCGCGGCGCCCAGCTGGCGACTGCTGGCGTCCTGGGACGGCAGCTTCACGATCAACGACGGCGGACCGCCTTCAGCATCGTATTCCAGGTCGGCCCGCGCGACCAGGCCGAGTTGGCCGGTGCCCACCAGTTCGGTCTTCGCCGACGTCACGCTGACACCCGCACCGATCGTGCCGCCTTCGCGGAGCGCACCTGTAAACCACTCCGGCGTTAGATCCCCCACGGTGTCGACAATGTGTGTCATGCTGGCCTCCTTTCGGCCGAGTTGGCGTGTGAAACCCACAGCGGGATGACCGTTTCCGGGTCGCATTGTTCATCGACAATCCATTTCACCATCCGGCGCATCGGCTCGATGGCGTCTTGTGGCAGCGTTACGTCCGGGTCGGCGGCATAGCCGAGCGACACCAGCCGCTGTGCTCCGTGCAGCGCGAGCGCGTCACGCAGCGTCGTCTTCAGCGACTCCGGGTAGATCCCGATCGTCTGGGTGTACGCGTTGACGTACGCGACCGCGTCGGCCGGGTCCTCGATCGGGACTAGGTTGGCTACCCGGCCGGATAGTGAACGGTGGAAATCCACCGGTTCGTCCAGCTGCGAACAGATGACCGCGCCCTCACCGTCACGCCCGCCGTAGACCCGATACCACTCCGGGCTGGCGCGCAACGCGTCCAGGCTGCCACGCAGCTCCGGGTCAAAGGTCTTGGCTGGTGTGCTCAGCATCTCGGGTAAACGTTGCAACTGCTGATAGACGGCCTCGCCGAGCGCGTTGAGGCGGTCCAGGCCCTCCGGCGCGAGCCCGCAAGCCACGTACACCACACGAGCGTTGACGCAACCGAGCTGATTGAGCGCCCCGATGTCGGTGGCCAGCCGCAGTGCCACCTCCTGGAGGGTCTGTTCCGACTCGAACGCTTCCGGCCCGATGATGGTGGCGCTGCGTTTCGGGTCCAGCGAAATCAGCTCAAGCCCGGGTTGGACATAGCGCAGCACATGGGTGACCGACGCGAACCCGCCCCAGGCGATAATCTTCTCGATATTGGTTGGCTGATACAGCGCCGTCTCTACCTGCGTGTCGCCGCCCTTCCAATACGCCACTGAAACATGCCGGGTGATCGGATGACCAGGCGCCATCTCGGCCATGGTCTGCGCAATGGCCAGCGCGGTGAGCGGGTCGTTGGACGGCGTTTTGATCACCGCGTCCGACCGCGCCACCGCGTTGCGCACGATGGACAGCGCCGCGATGAGCGGGCTGTTGCCGGCGATGACGTGCACAGTGCGAGCACCCATCGCGCGGATACTCGCCACCCGCCCGTCGGGCATGGCCCGCTTGACCCAGCCCTCCAGGTAGGGCACGCCAATCGTCGCCTCGGCGAGCTGACGCACCGAGTCGGCGCTGAACAGGGCCGGGAGTTGCTGGAACGACGCGCGAACCAGCGGGGTGGTCATGTCTGACCACTGCGAGGAGTGTTCCAGCGCCTGTTGTAGGTGCGCATTGGATCGCAGTACGAGGTGCCGACCCAGCTCGTCGAGGTAGTCGACGATTTCCGAGAAGGGCAGCTGATGCACATCCGATAGCCGGCGGGGGTCGCGCAGGGGCAGCGCCGATACCACCCGGCTCGCGTCGGGCGCCTGGAAACTCGCCGTACCGCCCCGACCGTCGAACGTGACGAGCGCGTCACACAAGATCTCGCCGCGCACATATGCCGGAACGACGCGCTTCGGCGTGCGGGTATCACGCGGCGTCGCGGTCATCAGGCGAGCCTCTCGTTGAGGAATTCCAGCGCGGCCCGATGGGCATCCTCGGACGCGACGCAGGTGATCTTGTCGTCGCCGCCCTGCTTATCGCTGAATCGCTCAATGCGCCTAGCCAGGTGCGGGGTGGTGCGCCCGCACTCGCAAGCGTCGAATCGGGCGGACACCTCGTCGCCGGTGATGTACCCGCCCCAGTAGCTGGAGGCCAACAGGTCGAACACCGCCGCACGGCCGGTCTGCTCACCTTCCCTGGGCAGCACGCTACCTTCCACCGGGTCCAACACGAACGGGATGATCCACGGCTCAAAGTGGTATCTGCCGTGCTCACACATTTTGTTCATCGCGGTAATTTCGGACATCACGTACATGTGCTGGATGTGGTCGACACCGGTGAACGTGCGAACGGTCTGCTCCCAGTCGTTGGGGACGACCGCACCCTTCGCCCCGCCGCCGGTGCTCACCAGTGAATCGGGCGCGAAGACGTTGGAAATGCCCTTACTCAACGCGGCTTCGGCGATCGAGTAGAGCACATTCCAGGTCGCCAGCACCCACACCCGCTCGCCGCGCAACCGCTCCACGATCTGGTCGACGAACCGGGGCATCGTCTCGGCCATTTCACGCTGCTCACGCTCGAACTGCTCCTTGCGCACGCTCAGTGCCGGATTGATCTCGAGCTGGTCAATCTCGCCGCGGGCCGCTGCAGCCCGTAGCCGGCCGGCGAGGAACATCGAGTCGGAACTCATCCGTCCGGGGCGCAGCGCATGCAACCGCTCCTCAGACCCCAGTAGGTGCGGTAATCCCATCTGCGGCGCGCGCATGATCGCGCTGCGACCGTACCGGTAGAGTGGCCACACCAGGTTGAAGTACTCGCCGTCGTGTCGACCGCCCGTCCCAGCCGGATCGGAGTACTGGAACAGTCCGCAGCGCGCCGCGGCGAACATCTGATCCCATTCACCTATCCCACGTGGCAGGAAGGACATCATCCCGGCGGTGCCGGAGGTGTGCGCCACCCGCAGCGGGGTCTGGGCGTCCAGCACATCCAGCCACGAATCGATGCTGTCGCATCCGCTCACGTCGATCGCGCTCAGGTCATGGGTAGTCAGCCGATCCAGCCACCGGGTCAGCGCGGTGAACCGATTCTTCACCAGCAGCGAGACCGGATAGGACTTGTATACCGAGTGCTGGAATAGGAGCGGCACCACATCGTTAAGGCATTCGATGGCGGTGACACCGGCCTCCGCGGCCATCGCGGTCAGGGTGGGAATCGCATCGCGCAATTGCTCGAAGCGCATCCGCAGTGCCGCCAACTGCAACGCGCCGAGTTCCTCGGCCGGCAGGTGCTGCATGGCGTACCAGGAATGGCCAAAGAACTCGGCTGGCGTGTCGGCAAAGGCCCGAACATCTGCCGCCGAGGGCGGGATCGCAACAGCGGATATCGTCACCCGAACTCCTCCTGCACAACTTCCCCGTATGCCGTACGGAGATATATTGAGCTAAACCGTAAGCTGTACGGTGTAGGCGTGTCAACAGGTTCGAGAAACTCAGACCGGCCGAGCCGACGCGGTCCGCGTCCGCGCTTCACCCGTGCCGAAGTGCTGCGCACCGCATTGCGCTTGATCGACAGCGGGGAGCCGGGAGCATTCAGCATGCGCCAACTCGCCGACGAGATGGGGATGGGCGTGATGACGCTCTACGGGTATGTGCGCGACAAGCAGGAGCTCTACGAGGCCGTGACGGCGCTGGCCTTCGAGGAAATCCCCGCGCGGCCGACGACCAACGGACCGTGGCATGAGCGAGTCGGCGACGCGGTACGCGAACTGCACGCCATCTGCCAGCACCACCCCAACCTGCTGACCATCGCCCTCACCGACGACAAGCTCAAACCCGGGCTGTTCCAACGCCGTGAACTCATCCTCACCGCCCTACGCGATGCCGGCTTTTCCTCCGAAAACGCCTTGCACGTGCTTGGTGTACTCACCAGTTATGCAATCGGATTCGCAGTCGCCCAGGAATCACCGGCGTTACGCCAGCTTCCCTTGGAAATCCGCCACAAGCGCGCGGAGGGATTTCCGGGCCTGAGCGCAGACGCCGCGAACTATGCGGCGCATCTCGACCCAGCCGCTTTCGAGTACGGGCTGAGCCTCATCATCCGCGGCCTTCGCGCTGACCTTTGACCGCCGACCGAGCGCGGCCGGTGACTGGGGATCTCGCTTCCTCGGTGACCCGGATCCGGCGGGCTGATCACCCCGGCGTTATCATCAGCTGATGGTCAGCGGGACAGGGAACGGCTCGTCTCCGACCGTCTCTCCCGCGGGCCGTGATGCCACCGGCGATTCGAAGGCGGCGCAGACACGCACCCGAATTCTTGACGCAGCGGCGCACGTGCTCAGCACAAAGGGCTATGCCGGCCTTCGCCTGAATGCCGTGGCCGCACACGCCGACCTGCAGACGCCGGCCATCTACTACTACTATCCATCCCGCGACGATCTCATCGAAGAAGTCATGTGGGTTGGGATCGCCGATATCCGCAAGCACGTCGCTGCGGTGCTTGACGCCTTACCCCCCGATGCCACCGCGATGGACCGCCTACTCGCAGCGGTCGAAGCGCACTTGCGTCACGCACTCGAGATATCCGACTACGCAACCGCTTCCATTCGAAACGCGGGTCAGGTGCCGCTGAAGATCCGCAAGCGCCAGATTGAGGAGGAAGAGCGCTATGGCGAGATTTGGCGCAGGATCATCAACGACTTGGCCCGCTCCGGCGAACTCCGCGCCGACTTCGATCTTTACATCGCGCAAATGCTGGTTCTGGGCATGCTGAACTGGGCCCTTGAGTGGTGGGATCCGCGCCGCGGCTTACCGGAGGTCGTGGTCGCCAACGCCCAGTCGTTCGTCCGTCACGCACTCGGTGAGCACGCATAGCGTCGCGGGTCAGCATCGAAGATGATCATGTGCCCGACAACAGGGCAGGTCGATGGGTGGCGATGATCTTGTCGACCACCAGTTTGGCGGTTTCAGCGCAGGCTGTGGTGCCACCGTTGGCGTATTCCTTCACGCCGTCGCCGACATTCCACAACCCCGCGAACGGTGTGTCGTGTGGAAGGTCGAATCCCGCTACGGCCCGCTGTGGCGGCCAATCGTCACGCGTGACCGCAACGTTCAATATTCTTGCGCGGTCATTGAATCGATCGATCTGATCCTGCAGATCCTGCAGCAGGAGCTCTGTTTCGGCGGCCTCGTCGAAATCGCCGAGAGACGGCTTTGGCACAGAGGTGCCGACGTAGAGATTCCAGCCGTCGGGGGCCATCTCAGGGCAGGTGTCGGTGAAGTTGGCGATGTAGGCTAGCCGTCGCGACCTGGCAAAGCTGAGCATGCCCGGAACGTCGATCAGCCGCTCCCGGCTGGCGAAGTTCACTGAGATCATCGAGGTGGGGCGGTCACCCCGTTGCACCAGTTCCAGATAGTCGTTCGGCACAGCGTGCTCACCGAGCAATGCGACAGTGGCCGCCGGACCCACATCACTGACCACAACCGGCGTTGCAATGGCTATCTTCTCGCCGTTACGCAGCACTTCGACGCCGGTTACCGCACCGTTGTCGGAGATGATCTTGACCGCGGGAGTGGACAACCAGACCCTGCCCCCGCGTGACTCAACGACTTCCGACAGAGCCCGCCACAGGCCAATCGTTCCCTCCGGATGGAAACCGAACCGCTTGAACGCGCTCTTTCGGGTGAAGTAGGTCAGAAACACCCGCGCCGGTAAGTCCTCAGACCCCACCGCGAACACCGACGCACACATATTACGGAAGATTCCGTGTACACCATCGTTTTTCGTGTATTTGGCTACCCATTGCTCGGTGGAGAGCTCGTCGGTGGGCAGGCCGGAATCGTTGCGTGCGGCACCGATTCCCTTGACCAATTTCGCGCCCTGGCGAGTGAGCTTGCTCAGCAGAAATCCCCAACCGCCTCCGGTGACGTCCACATCTTTGCCCGCGATGCGGTACAGGATCGGTGGTTTCGGCTCGCGGACGTCGAACCGCGCGCCCACCTCTTCAAAGGTCTGCTGGGTTATTCCGCCAACCTCGATGACGATGGCACCGTTGTTGACCTTGAATCCGTCGATGTCGTCGGTGGATGCCCGCCCGCCGACCTTGTCGAGGCGCTCGACGACCAGGGTGCGGTAGCCGCGGTGGGCCAAGCGGGCCGCTGTGAACAGGCCCCCCGCTCCGGCGCCTATGACGACGGCGTCAAACTGCTGTTCTTTGCTCATCTGCCACCACCTTCGTCGGTTAGTAGGAGCGAGGCAGACCTAACGAAGTCTGCGCAATGAAGTTCAGGGTCATCTCACGGCTGACGGGCGCGGTACGCATCAACCGGGTTACGAACCAGAGTTCGGATAGCCCGTATTCGTTGGAGAGCCCGTTGCCGCCGTGGGTTTGGATGGCTTGGTCAAGAGCTTTCAGCGCTGCTTCCGACGCAGCGAACTTCGCGATGTTGGCGGCTTCGCCGGCCGGCTGGCCGGCATCGAACATTTCGGCGCTGCGTGCCGTCGCCATCCGACTGAGCTCGACGGCGATGTGGGCTTCCGCCAGCGGATGGGCGATACCCTGATGCGCCCCGATAGGTGTGGACCAGACACAACGCTGCTTGGCGTACGCGCACGCCTTGTCGATGGCGTATCTACCAATGCCGCCGCACAACGCGCCCACGAGAATTCGTTCCGGGTTCAGCCCGTCGAACACTTGCCGCAATCCGTTGCCGGCCACGCCGATCAGCGCCTCCTCACCGACCTGGACTTGATCTAGGTAGACAAGGAATTGCTTGTCGGGCGACACGATCGACGTATCGATAGGCCGGTAGGTCAAGCCAGGGCTGTCGGTGGGCACCACGAACAGTGACAGCGCGTTCTTCTCCGGCGTCGAATGATCGGCATCGCGGGCCACGATCAGGATCGCACTGGCTTGGTCCACTGCGGAGATGTAGTATTTGCTCCCCGTAATCGTCCATCCGGCCCCGGTCCTCCGCGCGGTCGTCTTGAGGTTGTGGCTGTTGGATCCGGCATCGGGTTCGGTCAGACCAAATGCCATTTTCTTGCTCCCGTCGGCGATCGACGGCAGCCATTGCTGCTTCAGCGAAACCGACCCGTGTTGGGACAAGATGTTGCCGCAGATCGCCGGCGAGATGACCCAGATGAGCAACGGCATGCCGTGGGCGCCGAGTTCCTCGACGACGACGACCGCTTCGGTCATTCCTCCTCCCCCGCCGCCGTACTCCTCGGGCAGGTGCAGTCCCAGCAGTCCCGCGGCACCCAAGTCCTTCCAGAGATCCTCGATCCCCTCGCCAGCGCGGCCGCGCTGCAGAAAGTAGCGCGACCCGTAACGCGCAGCGATACCGGCCACACTGTCACGGACCGCCCTGTGTTCGACGGAATCGTTGATCAATCCGGCCATGCCTTACCTTCCTGTGAAACTGGGCCCTCGTTTTACCGCAAATGCGGCCAGCGCGTTCGCTGCGTCAGCGGTGTTCCCGGTAATCTCGAGCGCTTCGGTCTCGGCGTGCAATTGTGTCGACAAGTCGTTGTTCCACGAGTCCCGCAACAGAGCACGCATTTTCGCGAACCCCCTGGTGGGCCCGTGGGCAAGTTGATTCGCCAGCGCTACGGCTCGATCACGGAGTTCGTCGGCGGCCACGATCTCGTTGATCAGTCCCCACTCGAGCGCCTCGGCCGCCTCGATCGGCGTATTGCGCAGATAAGCCTGCGCTGCCCGACGCGGCCCAACTAGTCGCGGCAGGTGCCAGGTGCCACCACCGTCGCCGGATAAGCCCAGACCCGCGAAGCCTGTCACGAATCGGGTGCCCTCGGCCGCCAACACGAGGTCTGCCGCGTATACATACCCCAGGCCGCCACCGGCGACAGCGCCGTGCGCAGCGGTCACGATCGGGGCATCGATGTGGCTCAGCACGCGAAACGCCTCGTGGAACCGAGTGGTCATCTGCCTGAACAGATCACCCAGGTCTGCCGGACGACGTTGCCGGAAATAGTCGATGTCGCCGCCGACCGTCAAGGCGGCCCCGTTTCCGCAGATCAACACCGCGCGAACGGAGTGATCGGCGGCGATCCGGCGAGCGATCTCCAAGGTCTCCTGCGCCACTTGTAGATTGATGGCGTTGCGCGCATCGGGTCGGTTCAGGCAGACGGTGGCCACACCGTCGATCACCGAGTAATCGATCGTTTCCGGTGCAGCGTCGGCGCCCAGGGCTTCCACCCAGGCAGCACTGTCGGTCAATTGGTCCAGTGACACGATCCGCCCGTCGGACGCGAAACCGATCACATGAATGAATGCCGCATCGAGCTGCCGTCCTGACGCCCGCGCAGTGCCACGATATCGGCCCGCGACGAAGAGCCTGCCGTCATCGAGCATTTTGAATTCCTCGGCCCGCGCTTCCACACAGTAATGACGACCGATTCGCCACCACAAATTGGTCTGCATGGCTTCGGCACCGATGTGCTCACCACCCATGTCGAGCGGTAGTCCCTCGGTGACACGGCCGACAAAGTCCGGATGCAGCAGCGACACCACGTGATCCCGGTCTCCGGCAGCCAGCGCACGATAGAGCTGCTGCGCCACCGATAATTCCGACTCGTAGTGGCTATCCGACATAGCGGACGATGGATTCCACGACGGCGGCGGGCTTCTGTGCTCCGTCAGCCTCGACGGTGGTGACCAAAGTGGCCTGTACCGCACCCTCCAGCTTTGTGATATCGGCGATCTCGGAGTGGGCTCGCACTCTGGCACCGACGGGAACCGGAGTGATGAAGCGGACCTTGTTGAAGCCGTAATTGATCGCCATCGTAATGTTTTCGACACGGTAAAGCTGGTGCATGAAATGCGGCAACAGCGACAACGTCAGTAGGCCATGCGCGATGGTGCCACCGAAGGGGCCTCCGGCGGCCCGGTCAGGGTCAACGTGAATCCACTGATGATCGTTGGTGGCATCGGCGAACAAATTGACACGGTCCTGCCGAACCTCCATCCAGTCGGTCGGCCCCAGTTGCTCACCTTGGGCATGAGCCAACTCGTTGAGATCATTGAATATCTTCACCTTCTGCTCCTCTTGATCGAACGCGCAACCCGACGGTCACGCCATCACTCTCACAGGCGTCACCTCCACGATGAGGTGACGCACAGTGCGACATCTGCGTGACGATGCGATCGACATCATTCCTTGAGTTGGACCGCAGCAGACGTCAGCAAGGTGGCGATCGACTCTTCGAGCACGCCACAGTCGATCGCACCGTGGTCACCCATCGACCCCGTCCGATATCTCATGACCGCAGCCTGAAGCAGGCTAGCCTGGCGCCACTGCGTGAATCCTCGGTAGTAGCCGAGCTGGTCGACGTCAAATCCTGTTTTGTTGCGGTATATCTCGATCAACTCTGACCGTGTCGGAAATCCGCCCGCGCGGGTGGGGGCACGTATCGACATCGGCGGCTCCTCGGCGGACCGCCAATCGTCGAGCAGCCAAGCGAGGTCGAGCAATGGGTCACCCACCGTACCGTGTTCCCAGTCCAGCACCGCCGAGACGCGGCCGCCGCACACCAACAGGTTGGACAGCCGGAAATCACCGTGCATGATCACGGCCGGGTTCTGCGGGTGCGGCAGTCGTTCGATCAGTCTCGAGCGGACGGCACGCCACGCGGCGTCATGGATACAGCCGGAACCCACCCGCAACCACACATCACTCACCCGTCGTGCCTGGTGGTGCAGATACGGAGATTCCGAGGTGTCAAGGCTCAGCAGCGCCGGGTCGAGCCGGTGCAGCCGGGCCAGTGTCGCGATCACTGCGACGCCGATCTCGTAGCGCCGGTCCGGATCGATCAGCTGTGCATCGTCCTCGAGCGCCAGCGCCCTACCAGCCATTCGCTGCATGACAAAAAACGCCCCGCCACTGCGGGACTCCCCGATGCCGATGATTCTGGGCACCGGGATGCCGCTGTTCGCCAGGGCCGCGATGACCCCTGCTTCCCGCGCCACGGCGCGGGCGTTGGTCGCCTCGTTTCCCGGCAGTGGTTCCCGCAGCACCCACTGCCGACCCTCGCCATCGGCCACGATCGAGGTGACGTTCGACTGACCGGCGCCAACACGCTGGATCTCGACGGGAGTACAGACACGTTCACCGTTTGCGACCAGCCAGGCGACCAACGCGCGGGGCTGCGCAGACATCAATTTGGGCGACGCCGAGCGGCGATGCCGCACCGAAACACCGGTCGCCATGACGCACTACCCCTTCACAACACCCAACCGTAAAAACGCCGGCTGAATCCTAGTATTTAATCGATGTCATCAGATGTTATCGCAGTTCATTCATCTGTTGTAGGGGTTTTCTAGTCGTGGTTAAGCTCAGTCGTGAGGCCGCCGCACGCTCTTGACCCCGTGGCCGCCTGCCGGGAACGGGCGTGCCGCGGAACGCCAGAGACTATCTCGGTGACGCGGCAGCGAGCTGCTGCACGAGCCTGAACTTCTGCACTTTGCCCGTCGGTGTTGTGGGGAGATCCTCCGCCCGGTAGAACACCACACGTTTGGGGACCTTGAACGCAGCCAACCTCGCGCGACACATCGCGATGACATCGTCCTCGGTCAGGGCCGCAGTTGGTGCGGGCACCACCACGACACAGCCGATCTCGCCCCATCGCTCATCGACCAGGCCGACGGCGAACACCTGGCTGATCTCATCGTGAGAGGCCAGCAGGTCCTCGATCTCCTTGGGCATCACCAGCTCGCCGCCGCTCTTATACAACTCCTTGCTGCGCCCGGTCACCTCCAGGTAGCCGTCGTCGCGAACACGACCGAGGTCACCGGAGAACAGCCAGCCGTCCCGCAACGTTGCCGCGGTTTGCTCGGGTTGATTCCAATAGCGCAGCATCGCGGTCGGCCCCGAGGAGACCAACTCCCCCTCCTCTCCCGGTGCACAATCCTTACCGCTGGCAGGGTCCACCGTCTTGTACAGCACCAAGGAATCGCTCCCCGGAACAGCCGCGGCACCGGCGAGTTTCGGCCTTCCTACCGTCTCCGATGTCAGCGACAATGGATCCTCAGGAAAGGTCAGCGTCATCGCGCCGCCACATTCGGTCATCCCGTACCCGGTCACGATCTCACTGACGCCGAATTCATCCTCGATCTGTCGCCACAACCAGATTGGCGCGGGCGCGGATCCGCAGAGGATCGCTCGCAACGAGGAGAGGTCATAGTCTCTGCGAGTGGCGCTTTCGAGCATAGCTACGGCCATGGTCGGCACACACAGGATATCGGTGGCGCGGTGCCGTTGAATGCCCGCGAAGTAGCCGTCGGCGCTGAACGTCGTCTGCGGAATGATCGCACCGCCCACGAACATGACCGAGAGGAGACCTTCGATGTAGCCGAACATGTGGTAGCAGGGCAACGAAAACAGAATTCGCCGACCATCTTCATAAGCTCGGGTCAACGCGGAAGCATAGGCGGTCCGCAACACCGCATCATGCGACGTCACCACTCCCTTGGGCGATCCCGTGGTCCCCGAGGTATACAACATATCCCCGGGGTCGTTGGGGTCCGGCTCCAAACCCGCGCTGGCACCATGGTTCTCATCACCAATCGCGGCGAGGTCGTCAATCGTCAGGCAACCCGGCCGGGCCCGACCTTCGATGTTGAACTGCACCACTGTCGGCTTCACGGATGTCACCGGCGAATCCCACCCGGGTATGATGGTGTCGAGCATCGACGGATAATCGAGTCCCCGAAAACCGGTCATGGTGACCAGCACTCGGCACCCCGAGTCCGCGAGGACGTACCGCAACTCATCGTGCCGGTAGAGGTAGTTGAACGGAACGGCGATGGCCCCTACTCGCGCGATCGCAAACTTCACAGCGGCGAACTCGGGGTGATTGGCCATCACCATGCCGACCCGGTCACCGCGCCGAACCCCGAGCACCACCAGGCCATCGGCGAGCCTACGCGACTGCGTGGCGACGTCGGCGTAGCTGTGTTCGCCCTCGTCGGTGAGCACGAGTGGTCGATCGGCGTAGTGGCTGGCGCAGTCGTCGAGCCAGCCGGCCAAGGTGTGGGGACGCCAGGCCGGAAAGCGGTCACGCAGCTGGCTTCGGCGCCAGGCGATACCGGTTTCCATCACAGCTCGGGGAGTTCGTCGGCCAAGATCGCCTCGCGCAACTCGAACTTACGCACCTTCCCTGTCTGCGTCACCGGCAGTCGGCTGGCCACGAACCACCGACTCGGAACCTTGAACCGAGCCAGCCGGGCACGGGTGTGGTCGACCAACCGTTGTTTCAGGTCCGGGGCCGACTCACCCCGCAGGAGAATCACTGCGACAACGACCTCTCCCAGACGCTCGTCCGGAAGCCCGAACACCGCCACCTCTACAATCGACTCATGTTCGACCACAACGGATTCGATCTCGGCCGGGGCGATGTTCTCGCCGCCACGAATAATGAGTTCCTTGAGCCGCCCGGTGACCGTGAGATACCCCCGGGAGTCCATTGTCCCGAGATCTCCGGTGTGGACGAATCCGTCTTCGTCAACCGCGCGCAATGTCGCCTCGGGATCGTGCAGATACCCCAGGAACTGTTGGTATCCCCTTGCGCAGATCTCCCCCTGTTGGCCGACCGCGACCGTCTGGTTGGTGCCCGGATCGACGATCTTGCAGTCGACCTGTGGTAGGGGGCGGCCGACCGTTGTCAGTTGATCGTGTCGTGAATCACCGGGGCGGGTGGTCGACAGCACCGGCGACAGCTCGGTCTGTCCGAACAGGTTGATCACGGTCGCCCCAAAAATCTGTTCGGCGTCGACGATCATCGCCGCGGGCACGTTCGATGCCCCGCCCATGACGGTGTGCAATCGCGGAGCCGGTTCGTGGCCGGCACGCTGACATTCCAGCAATGCGCCGAGCACGGTAGGTACGTAGAAGAGCACTGAAACGTTCTCGTCACGTAACGACTTCAGGACCGGGCCGGGGACAAACCGGTCGACCAGCACCACCGTACCCGCCAACCACAGCGGACCCAGTGTCGCGATCACACATCCGGCGGTGTGGAACAGCGGCAGCGGGTTGAGGCACACCGCCCCCGGCGGTGCATTCACCGATTCCAACGTCAACTTCGCCACATTGACCAAAGACCGGTGCTTGAGCAGCACCCCCTTGGGGCGGCCGGTCGTTCCCGAGGTGTACTGCAGCATGGCGACCTCATCCGCGTCTGGTGAGGCGCACGAGCTCAGGTCACCGTCAACTGCTCGCCACGTCGAGGTGTCCGACAGCGACACGCACCGCAACCCAGGCAATGCGCGGCTCAAATTCGCTGCCACCTCGCTCATCCGGTAGTCGCGGCTGACGTCGGCGTGCAGCAGGATCGAGGCGCCTGAGTGCGATAGGGCGTACTCGAGCTCCTCCTCGCGGAGTGCCGGATTGAGTGCCACCAGCACCACTCCGGCCAGCGCCGCGCCGTATTGCACGACCGGCCACTCAATGACGTTGGGCGCCCACAGTGCGACGTGAGTTCCCCGCTCAGCGAGTTGCGACAAGGCGACGGCGACTCGGCATGCCTCATCAAGCAAGTCGGCATAGGTCAACCGAACAGTTTCGTGAGTACCGTGGCGCACTCCAATAAGTGCGATCCGGTCAGGGTGCGCCCGCGCGCGGTCGGCAAGCAATTCACCCACGGTGACATCGACCAGCGACATCCCGCGGTCTGCTTCCCAATACGCCCGCTCGAGGGTCCTCGGCGACGTCGGCTGCGTGCCCGTCACGGCCATGGTTCAGACAGGATTGCTGCCCAATTTCGCGTACGACATGTCGCTGATCTCCGGCCACCGGCGGGTGATCTCGGCCAGGCTCGGCGGTGCCGAGAATGTCACCCCCTCGTTCTGGAACTGGGCGACGCGTTGGACCAGACCGCCGCCGACGACGAACACCGATCCGGAGTCGTGGTTTTCTTCCGAGAGCAAATACCCGACGGCCGGCGCGACTTGCGCAGGATCCAGCCTGTCGAGCACTTCCTGGGGTGCGATATCGACGGTCATCCGGGTGGCCGCCAAGGGCGCGATCGCGTTGGCGGTGATCCCGTACTTGGCGCCCTCGATCGCCAGCGTGTTGATCAGGCCCACCAGCCCCGATTTCGCGGCGCCATAGTTGGCCTGGCCGAAGTTCCCGTACAGGCCACTGGTCGATGTCGCGACCACGATGCGGCCGTATTTCTGTTCGCGCAGGTGCGGCCATGCTGCACGGCTGACGTTGTAGCCGCCGTACAGGTGGATTTTCAGGACGGCATCCCAGTTCTCGTCTGTCATCTTGTGGAATGCACCGTCCCGCAGAATGCCGGCGTTGTTGACGACGCCATGCACCGCTCCGAACCGCTCGATCGCCGTCGTGACGATGGCCTGGGCGCCCTCCGGGGTCGCCACTGACGAGTAGTCGGCGACGGCCTGCCCGCCGGAGTTGCGTATCTCCTCGACGACGGCGTCCGCCATACCGGTACCAGAGCCCGTCCCGTCGCGCGCACCACCAAGGTCGTTGACCACCACGAGTGCGCCGTTATCGGCGAGGAACCGCGCATAGGCACGCCCCAATCCGCCGCCGGCACCGGTGACGATCACAACCTTGTCCTGCACTCCGGGCACGTGAATTCCTTTGGGTCGGCGTCTAGCGGCCTACGCTCGATTTGAATATAGTTTCAAAATATGCCGACCGTCAAGCCGCGGCAACACATCCAGGACGCCCGCCCGCTGCCGACACCCCCGCGTCTTACGTATAACTCACGAGAGGATCGCGGGTCTTCGACACGCGGCAACGGATTCACAAGCCGGCGGCTTTGCGCGCCAATCCCTGGGAGAACTGCCGATAGAGCCTGGCGATTGCGAGCTCGGTGAGAAATCCGGTGCCCGGCTTTGGCAGCCACGATCCTGACCAGTTGATGACCGTTCCGCCCTCCGCCGAGGGGGCAAGGTCGACGACGGCACGGTAGTCCGGCAGGGGAAGTCCGGACACCAGTTCATAGCCGAAGCGACGACTCGGGGCCAGCTCAACGATGCGCTCCCGGGTCGTGAACTTCAGTCCCAGGCGTCTGAACCGAAAAACCCGGACTGCGCCCACGCTTTCGCCGCCGTCACGGCCCTCCGCCTCGAGGTTCACGGAATCCACATCGATCCATGTTGGCCAACTCGACGCGTCACACAGCAGCGCGTAGACGGTGTCCGGGGTGGCGCCCGTGCGCGCTTGGGCAGCCGCGGATGCGGGACGCATAGCCCCTCCTCCTATAGGAGTAAGTCCTACGATGATAGCTAAACAATGAAGGGAACGGCATGGCGGAATCCCCACCGGTCACCGATGGCCCGCAGCAGTCGACGCGGCTACGCCGGATGCAGCGCGGCCGTCGGGAGCTGGCGCTGGAGGCTCTCAAGCAGTACGAGTTGAAGGGTTTCACTCAGACCACGGTCGAAGAGATCGCTCTGGCGGCCGACTACGCGCCGAGCACGTTCTTTCGGCACTTCGGAACCAAGGAGAACGCCGTCTTCTACGACATCGACGAGCGGATGATGTCGTATCGGGCGCTTCTCGCCGATCCGCCACCGACGGGCGAGGGTTGGTCTCGCACCCGCGAGGTTCTCCTCGAGAACGCCGTCTACTGGCTGGAGTCGGATCCGGAGTTCGCGCCGGCGAGGACCCGGTTGTGTCATACCGAACCGGCGTTGCACAACCGCTATCTCGAATACTGCGCCGAGGTGGAGGACATCATCAAGCAGGTGCTGGCCGCGGACCGAGGCCGGGATCCCCAGACCGACATCGTCGCCGGGGTGGTCGCGGGCGCCGCCGTCGCGGCCTTCCGCACGGCACTGCGGGTGTGGCTGGCCCACGGCGGAAGGGTCGTCGATCACTTGAGGACCGGGTTGGATGCCATGGAAGCCGGCCTGCCGCCGGGCCGGTACCGCTGAATCGGTCGTGCCCGCCATCCGCCCACTCGCCGCGTAGCTAAGAGAGTCACACTCTTGACAGGAGTAACTCTCACGAAAGAATCCTCGCACCGGCATCAGCGCACGAGTGTGGAGGTTGGATGTGGCCACCAAACCAGTGAAGTTCGGCTTGTTCGGGAACGAATTCCCGCCGATGGAGGCCGCGCTGGAGTCGTTCCGGCGAGCCGACAGGCACGGATGGCAGTTCCTCGATCTACCCGACCAGATCATGTCGACCCATCCACTCGGGATGCTCACGGCGCCGGTGCCATCGGCGGACCCGGCCGCGCCGACAAGTTTCTACTCCGAGGCGTGGTTCGGTTCCATGGAGATGTGCGCGGCGGCATCGGTGCTCACGGAGAACCTCGAGATCCTGCTTGCCGTGATCGACCCGTTGCGGCGCAGTCCTGCGGTGATGGCGCAGGAGATGATGACGCTGCAACACATGTCCAAGGGCCGCATGACATTCGCGATCGGGGCCGGCGAGGAAAAGCAATTCAAACCGTTCGGCGAGGTCCGCACCAAGCCGTTCACGCGGCTGGAGGAGGCCGCGGCGATCTGGCAGACGCTGTGGCAGTCCGGGGGTGAGCCGATCACGCGCGAATCCGAATTCTGGCCGCTCACGGATGCGATCTTCCCAATTCCGGCGTGGGAGGGTGGCCCGCCGCAGCTGCTGTTCGTCGGCGGCGGCCCGCGAATCCAGCGGCTCGCCGGAACGGTCGGCAACGGCTGGCTGACGTACTTGCCGGGCGGGTCCGGCAACGACAACGCCTGGTTGGCCGATTACATCCGCGGTATCAGGGAGCACGCGGAAAAGGTCGGGCGCGACCCCGAAGCGCTGCGCTTCAACGCCCAAGTGGTGACGGTACTCGCCGAGGACGATAAGACCGCCTGGGAACTCGCCCGCCACCCCAACCCCGGCTGGATCGCGGTCACCGCCGCCAGCATCGACGCGAGCAAGACCTGGGAGAAGTGGGGTTTCGAACACCCGTTGGGCAACTTCAACTGGGCGCAGGACATCAACCCGATGCTGGCCACGCCGGAGCGGGTCGCCGAGATGACGGCGGAAATCCCCGAACAGGTCACCGACTTCGCCCTGGTGTGGGGCGGACCGCAACGGGTTGCCGGCCGTGTGCAGGAGATGATCGACGCCGGTATCAACGAGGTCAGCTTTTTCAACATGGCGGCCAGTGCCGAACCCGAATACGGGCGTCATTGGGCCGAGCAGATCTCCCAGGTGATCACCCTGCTCGGCGGAGAGCCGCTGCGGCCATGAATTTCACGGATAAGGTTGCCCTGGTCACCGGCGCAGCATCGGGCATTGGGCGCGGGGTCGTCACGATCCTGGCCGCAGCGGGGGCCAATGTCGTGGTCAGCGATATCAATGCGGAAGGGGCCGCCGCCGTCGCGCAAGGTCTCGAACGCGCACATCCCCTCCGCTGTGACGTCAGGGAACCCGACGATGTCCACGACGCGGTGCAGGCGACAGTCGAACGGTTCGGGCACCTGGACATCCTGGTCAACAATGCGGGGATGGAGGTGACCACACCACTGGTCGAGACCACCCCGGATCAACTCGTAAACATCCTGCGCGTCAATATCGCCGGTGTTTTCAACGGCATCCGGTACGCAGCACCACGGATCTCGGAGGCCGGCAGCGGCGCCATCGTGTCCGTCGCGTCGGTGGCCGGGCTGCGCGGCGTCCCGTTGATGTCTGCCTACGGCGCCACCAAAGCCGCCGTCATCAACCTCACGCAGTCGGCCGCGTTGGAGTTGCGACCGACGAATATCCGGGTCAACTGCGTGTGCCCGGGCCTCATCGCGACACCGATGATGGATCAGATGAAGTCGCGTTTTGAGGCCCTCTCGCCGGTACCGATCAACGAGCTGGTCACCGCGAAACAAGGTCGCATGGGCGAACCGGCCGACATAGCGCGCGCCGTCGCCTACCTCGCTTCGGATGCGGCGGAATTCGTCAGCGGTGTCGCGCTGCCCGTCGACAATGCGATGGCGGCAAGCCTGTTCTGAGCGCTGGTGCGACGGGTCGGCGGAGTACACCGGTTATTCGATGCTCCCGTCTTGCGGATATCCATCATTTCCGTATAACATACGGAAATGATTCGCGCCGCCCGATCGCGGCGATTCGGCGTTTGGTAGCCCGGTGGCTCACGCCGCCGCGTTGGTAACCGATCGGGCGTCGAAACTGTTGTCGACTAGGAGATAAAGCTGTGACCATTAACGAGAAGTCCACCGACACCGCCCTTGCGCCCGTCGCTGAGGACATGAGCGCCTTCGTCATCGCCGGTGCGGTGACCTCCCAGCAGGAGGAGTCCGAGTACGACACCGTGTCCCGCACACCAGCGCAAGGAATCCAGGACGGCGTGGATGCCGAACGCCTCGGCTTTCGCCGCGTCTGGCTGTCCGAGCGCATCGACATCAAATGGTCCGATGTGATCCTCTCCGGCATCGCCGCGCGGACCACCCGCTTGCAGGTGTGCACGGGTGTCATTGACCCAACCACCCGACACCCGTGGACCGCGGCCGCGTTCGGCGCAACCATGCAAGCCTGTTACGGGGAACGCTTCATCATGGGTCTGGGCCGCGGTGACAACGGCTATTTCAAAGGCACCGGCATCCAAATGGCGACCTTTCGCCAAATGTATGACTACACCGACATTTTGCGTGACCTATGGGCCGGGAAGCACGTTACCTACGACGGACCGGTGGGGACCTTCGAAGACCTCTCCTTCGCGGAGAGCTACCACGGCGCTCCTCCGCCGATCTGGTTCGGTGGATTCTGCGGTCCCGCCGGCGCCCGATACGCCGCCGCAAAAGCCGACGGAGTGATCCTCATCCCCATGATGAACCCGACCGCCGTTGCCGAAGCCAAGGCCCGAATCGTCGAATCGTGCGAGCGAATCGGCCGTGATCCCAACTCGATCCGTGTCGGTGCCCTGGTCGTAACAGCGCCTAATCTGTCCGATTTCGAAGCACGTGCGATCGCGCACGGACGGATGGTCACCTACCTGCAGTACCCTGGCTATGGCGAGCAGTTGTGCACTGCGAACGGCTGGGATCAGGGCTTGCTGGACAAGATCCGCAACCATAAGCGGTTCGCGAACATCTCGCAGGTCGCCGACAGAGAGTTCCAGCGCCACGAGATGATGGATGTCGCCAGCGTTATTCCCGACGAGTACATGTGGGACTGCAGTGCGATCGGAACGGTCGACGAGTGCGTTGCCAATCTCCAGCGGTTCATCGATGCGGGAGCCGATGAGATCGTCACCTACGGATCGACGCCGGCGCAGAACGCCGAATTGGTGGCCGCCTGGCGTAACCGAGACCGTTGACGGTTCCCGGCCCGGTCCGTCGGCCCGGGCGCCCCTCGTTGCTGACCCCGAGCCAGGTTGCACACGCGGCCTTCGACCTTGTCGACGCGGAAGGTCCCGGTGCCCTGACGATTGCCCGGTTGGCCAAGGAACTCGGCGTCCGGCCGATGACCATCTACGGCTACGCGGCGTCCAAGGATGAGATCGTCACCATGGTCGCCGACCTGCTGCTGGCGGATCTGCCGCCGGTCGACCTACGCCAACGCTGGCAGACGGTGTTGGAAAAGGTGTTCTTGTCCATCTACCGCCGATTCCTCGACCACCGCAACGTCACCCTGGCGGTCGCCGATGCACCGGTATTCGGTCGCGCCCAGGCTGAGGTGATCGAACGGGTGCTGATGCGGCTGCACCGGGCCGGATTCAGTCCCGAGGCGGCATTCCATCTGCAGCGCACCCTTGCCACCTACACGTTGGGGTTCGCGATCTTTGCCATCGTCGAGTCGAGGGCCGGCGCCGACCGGCCGCGCGCCGCCTGGTCACATCTCGACGTGTCCGAATTCCCCCACCTGTCGGCGGTGTCCACACTATTCGGTACCGAGGTTACCGAGGCACAGTACCTGCGCGGATTGTGTCGGATCATCGGTGACTGACTCCGTCTGATGTACCGGGCCAGTGCTGCAGGGTGTCGACGTAGAGCTGACGGACCTCCGCGATACGCTCGTCCAACTCCGCGACGGTCCACCCGTCAACGGCGATGGGCCGCAGCACGGCAACGTCGACGCTGCCGGATCTGAGCGTCTTGGAGTGCCTGTCCCCAATCGCCTCCGCATTGCGGATCACGATGGGTACGATCGGTATCCCGGCCGCCATCGCGATGCGGAACGGACCCTTTTTGAACGCGCCGACGGCACTCCCGTCCGCACGGGTGCCCTCGGGCGCAATGATCACCGAGATGCCCCTGCGGGCCAGCGCTTCGACCTTGCGCAAACCCTCGACCGACCGCTGGGGATCGTCGCGATCGATGAACGCTGCGTCCACGAACCTCCCGATCGTGCCCGCGACCGGGTCGTTCTCGAGTTCCTTCTTGCCCACCGCCGTCCAGTCATCACGAACAAGGGCCGCGGCTATGAACACATCGAAGCTGTTGCGGTGATTAAAGATAAACACGGCCGGACGCTGGGACCTCAAGTTCTCTGCGCCGAACGTACGGATGCTCACGCCGCCGGTCGTCAACATCAATTGCGGCCACGTCGACGTAAAGAAGTTCACGCCACGGCGTCTGTCACCGGTGAGCAGACCTATCCCGACGGCACCCGCGGCGACTGGGACCAGCGATCCAAGACCGACGAATGTGCGCAACTGCGCCAGGGGGCTGTCACCCATGACCCACCACGAGCTAGCTGCCCGCCGAACCGAGGGCCCGACCGACAATTGAGACAAAGGAGACACATCCTCCCGGCCGACCGCCGAGGTTGTGTGTCAGGGCGGTACGTGGGTCGGGCAGCTGCCGGTCACCGGCCTGTCCGCGGAACTGCAGCCATGCTTCGTAGAGCATCCGTAGACCGCTGGCGCCGACCGGGTGGCCGAACGACTTGAGGCCGCCGTCCGGATTCACCGGGAGCCGCCCCTCGGCGTCAAACTCACCGCCCATCACGTCCTTCCACGCGTGCCCGGGCTCGGAGAAGCCGAGGTCTTCCATCAGCACGAGCTCGGTGGGGGTGAAGCAATCATGCACCTCCGCCATCGAGAGCTCGATACTCGGACGGTCGATACCGGCTTGGGCGTACGCGTCACGGGCCGACCGGACCACTTCGGGGAAGGTGGTGAAGTCGAAATCGGGGTCCATGGAGCCGCGTGCCGAGCCAGCCACCAGTGAAAGCGCTTTGACGTACATCGGGGAGTCCGTGTAGTCGAGGGCGCGCTCGGCCGGCACAATCAGCGCACAGGCCGCGCCGTCGGAGACCCCCGAGCAATCAAAGACGCCCAGTCTGCCAGCCACTTTCGGCGCGTTAGCAATGGTTTCTTTGGTCACCGGGGAACGGAACTGCGCCTTGGGGTTCCGCGCACCGTTCGTGTGGTTCTTCCATGCGATATGAGTCATCGCCTCGCGCATCTCGTCGGGATGCACACCGTGCTTGGCGCAATACGCCGGATCCAACAACGAGAACGCCGCGGGCGCGGTCAGCGACAATTCAGGTGCGGTTCCGTCGCTGGGCGGGTCGGCCCGCAGCAGGCCGGAGAAACCCGAATCCTTGAGCTTCTCGACACCGACCGCCATCACCGCGTCATACGCCCCGGCGGCCACCGCGTAACATGCGTTGCGGAACGCCTCCGAGCCGGTCGCGCAATAATTCTCGACGCGAGTGACCGGCTTGTCCTCGGTGCCCAGCGCACGGCTCAATGTCAGGCCGGACTGCCCGGAGCCGAGTGTGCCAAGCCAGTAAGCGTCGACATCGTCTCGACCCAGCCCGGATACCGATCCCAGGCATTCGTCAACTGCTTCGAGGATCAAGTCGTCGGTGGAACTGTCCCAACGCTCACCGAACCGGGTACAGCCCATCCCGACAACCGCCACCCGGTCGATAATGCCGTGGCTGGTCATGAGGCCTCCGCTCCGGCGTCGCCGAGCAGACGCGCCTTCCAGAAATAGTCGTGTACCCCGCCTGCGGTGAACAGCCGACGGAATGTGAAACCGACCCGCGTGCCAACGCGCAGCCGGTCCGGTTCGGCATCAGCGATCTCGAGAGTGCACCGGCCACCGCCGTCAACGTCGATAACCGCTTGCACCACCGGCGGTGAGGGTGAGTACGCGAGGTGGTCCACCGTGTAGGTAGCCACCGTGCCGTGCAGTGTCGCGATCTGTGCCCGGTGCATGTGGTCGGCGGTGCCGCATCTCCGGCATACACGCACGGGTGGTAGGTGCACGAACTGGCATTCAGCACATTGAGTCCCGGTGAAGCCAAACTTCCACTGCTCGGCCCGTGCCGACGGCGGCGCCGCGGGACGATCCGGTTCTGGGCGCCGCGGCGGCTCCATCTCGACCAGACCGCGCCAAGAAAGATAGGTGAGGTGTTGCACCGGTAGACCATCCGCGAGTTGCTCGCCGACCCGATGTTGTTGTCGGTTGCGCGGCAGCTCGGCGGTGGTGCGCCACAGTACAGCGTCGCAGCCGTCGACCGCGGAAAGCACCAGGATTGTCTCGCCGGCATCCGCGGTGTCGAGCATCGAGCACAGGGCGATGGCCGCATCGCTCGCCCCTGCGAACCCAATCGGCGAGGTGACGGTCGACTTCAGCCCTTTCACCAACTTTCCGGCCCGTTTGACGATCGCGGGATTGGGACAGGCGAGCACGACGTGGTCGACGCCAGACAATCCGCTGTCGCCGAGCATGCGGTCGAAGGCGCTGCCGATCAGCGCAGCATATCGTTCGGCACCGAAGCGCTCCTCCCATTGTTCACCGGTGATCGAAGACGGTTGCCGCCAGCGGTCGAGGAACTCCGCCGTCAGCGATGTCATACCCACCATCTCGGCGATGGCGGGACCATCGCCGAACAGCAGCGCCGTCGCACCGTCTCCGCCCCGCTTTTCGTCGAGCGAACCCGGCCGGCCCACCCGCACATCGGCCGATACCACAACTCCGCCGGTCGATGCCGCAGCTCGGCAGGCCGCGACCCAGCTCCGCCCGGTACCGCAGAGGTCTGCAGCGAACCCACCGACCGGCAAGCCCAGCGCGGAATGTATCGCGGTGGCGTTGGTCTTATCGGCATAAGCCGGGCTGCTGGTGGCGAAATACAGATTTTCGGGGGGCCGGTGCCCCCTTGTCGCGGCGGCTGCCGCGGCCACCGCCATGGTGGTGCTGTCCTCGTCGAACGAGGCCACGATCCGGTCCTTGGGCAATCGGAACCGCGGTAGGTAGGCGGCGTAGCCGATTAAAGCAGCGGTCATGACGTCGGCCCGCGGAATAGTGCGGCAATGCCCTGACCACCGCCAATGCACATCGTTTCCAGCGCGAACCCGCCGCCCCGACGGCGCAGCTCGTGCAGCATCGTCGTGAGAATCCGCACCCCGGTGGCGCCGATCGGATGGCCCAGCGAGATACCCGACCCGTTGACGTTGAGCCGATCGTCAACATCGCCAAGCTTAAAGCCCCACCCGGACAGCACCGCGAGTACCTGGACGGCAAACGCCTCGTTCACTTCAATCAGAGCAAGATCGTCGAAACCGAAATTAGTTCGGCTGAAGAGCTTTTCGACCGCACCCACCGGACCGATGCCCATCCGCGACGGCTCACAACCGACGGCGGCCCAGCCCTCCAGATACCCAAGGGGTTGCAGCCCCAGTTTGTCGAGCCGATCTTCGGCTACCACCAAGCAGGCGGCGGCGGCATCGTTCTGCTGGCTGGAATTGCCGGCAGTCACCGTCCCCTCCGGCACGATGGTGCGCAGCCGCGCCAAGGTCTCCGGTGTGCTGTCGGGCCGGACGCCCTCGTCGCGATCAAACACCACGGCATCACCACGGCGCTGGGGTACTTCTATGGCAACGATCTCGTCGTCGAACAGGCCCGATTCCTGGGCCGCGGCGGCTCGCTGGTGGCTGCGGGCCGCGAACGCGTCGGCCGCGTTGCGATCGATGCCATAGTCCGAGGCTAGGTTCTCTGCCGTTTCGATCATCCCGCTGATCGGACCGAATCGCCATATCGGCTGCGACATCTCGCGGCCCCGATCGAGCCGGTCGTACAGTACCTGGTTACCAGACCGGGCTCCCCACCGGACGCTGGTGGTGTAATGCTCGATGTTGCTCATCGATTCCACACCACCGGCCAAGACTACGTCGGCCGCGCCCGTCTGCACCATCATCGCGGCAGTGACCACCGCCTGAAGGCCACCGCCACAACGCCGGTCGATCTGCAGCCCGGGCACGCCTACCGCCAACCCGGCGTTCAACGCCGCCCACCGGCCGATGCAGGGCGCCTCGGAGTTGGCGTAGGACTGGGCGAATACGACATCGTCCACGAGCCCGGGATCGGCGCCGCTGCGTTGCAGCACCGCCTCGATGACGCGGCTCGCCAAATCCTCGGCACGGAGCGGCCGAAGCGTCCCGCCGAAAGTACCAACCGCCGTGCGCAGCGGAGCCACGATCGCGGCGCGCCTCATGCGTCACCCCGCCACCGGTCGGCCGACGGATCAAGCAGGCTGCTCAGATGATCTTGCTGCAGCCAGATGATCGTCTCCAGTTCCAGCGCATCCAGATACCGAACCCGCCCACTGCGCAGGTCCTCAAGGCGCAGCCGCGGAGAGTTCCCTTCGGTGTCGAAATTCACTGATACCTCGGCGAACTCACTTCCGATCACCGGACCGATGCCCGGCATGTCGATGCTGTCGCTCCCACCAAACTCGATAGACATGAATCCTCAGATCAGGAAACTGAGCGTCGGCAGGGGCTTGTCATTGTCCACCAGGACAACTTTCTTGTACGTCAGCCGCAAAGAGCCGTCCACACGGCGCAACCGATACGTGGTGCGTCCTCCCCACAGGTTGTTGCCGCGGTCCCGTGATTCAAGCACGAGAAAATTAGCCGCCACCTCGAGGTCGATACCGCCTTCAGGATTAGCCCTACCGCCTAGGAACTCGATGTTGGACAGCAATCTGCGTAGGTTCGACGGCGGTGCCTGGGCATGACGCTTTCCGGTCCGCACCTGCTTGAGCCGGGTGGAGATCCGGCTGCGGTTGTCGTAGATCACCGACATCTGCCGCAGCGGGTCGTCCGTCGAGGCGACCGGAACCCAGTACAGTGCGTCATCGGTCCACAATGCCTCCCACGCGTCATAGTTCAACTCGTCGGCATACCGGGCCTCGCGGTACAGGAATTGTTCGACTTCCCAGCGGTCGAAGTCCTCGGGTACGGGGCCCAGATCCTGAACGGCTGCGGCAGTGGCGGTCATGGCTGCTCCATCAGTGTCTTGTAGTGCGACCAGAACCCGCGCATCCCGGTTTCATCGGTGGCCGCCCCGATCGTGAATCCGTTCTCGTCGACGCTTTCACGGTTGAGCCCGCGGCGGACGTCGAGCCATTCCGGCTCCAGTGATTCGATGCCGCGCTGGTTGCGCTCGTACATCTCGGTGTCATCAGCCAGCAGCATGCCGGCCGGCCCCACCGAACCCATGCACTGCGAGACCATCCGCGTGTTGAGCTCGTGCCCCTCCGCCAGCTGAATCGCGGTCGAGAATTGGATACACTCACTGACCGCAACCGGTTGGATATTGAACACCTGGATCTCGGCGATGAATAGGTTCGGGAAGATCATCACGTGCGGCCCGCCCTCGATAAGGATCTGCTCAGCCTCCGCGCCGTAGCGTTCGCGCATCGCGGCAACGTAGTCCGGAACCCGCGCCTCGGTGGTGCCAAACCACCGCATCGGCTCGCCGAACTTGCGGAACTCCGGCCGCAGGTCGTTTTCGCTGTGACCGTTGCCCAGATCGCGGGTGACGGCGGTGGACGAGTCGCTGTACAGGGCACCGATGGGACTGCCCGTGACGCCGAAGATGGATCCATGCACGAATTGTGGGTGGTAACCATCGGTTTCGTTCTCGGCCAGCAGCTTCCAGTTGGCTCGCGTCTTATGCTGCAGCCATCCGGCGGTGAGCTCCACCCTGCCTTTCGGCGACAGTCGGGCTAGCCGGTCGATCTCACCAGCGGCGGCGCCCAGGTGTTCGACCAGGCTCGGTCCGTCGTGAGCGAAGCTACCGAAAACGAAACCGTGATAGGAGTCGACCCGCGGCACCCGACCCAAGTTCAAGTCAAGTTTGCGTTCGCCGTAGCCCTTGAAGAACGGGAAACCGATGAGCTCGCCGTCGTTGTGGAAGGTCCAGCCATGGTACGGGCAGCGAAACGTCGACGCGTTCCCCTTGGCGTCGTGACAGACCTGATTGCCGCGGTGAGCGCAGCGGTTCAGCAAGAGGTGCAGTTGACCATCGCGGCCGCGGGTCATGATCACTTCCTGCGGCCCGAGCCGCCTGCGGACATAGTCGCCCGGCTGCGCTACCTCGCTTTCGTGTCCCACGAAGACCCAGGTGCGGTACCAGATTTTGCTTACTTCTTCGGCGAAGATGCTGGGATCGGTGTACAACGACCCGTGGACTTTGTCGCGCCTGATCAGCCGGTCATAGCGGGTTTGGGTTTCGATCGCCGAGCTCACAATCGCGCTCCTCTCTTTGAGCCGAACAACGGAGGGCGTTTGTCACGGAAGGCGGCGACGCCCTCGGCGAAGTCATCTGTGTCGAAAAGCTTGGACTGACAGGCTGCCTCGCGCTGCAGCATGTCAAACGGGTTAGCCGTGCCCGATTCCGACAGCAGCGTCTTGATCACCCCATAAGCGGCTGCGGGGCCGTCGGCCAGCCGCTCGGCGTCCCGACACGCGGAATCCAGCGACTCGCCGGGTTCGACCACCGCGTCGACCAACCCGAACTCCAGCGCCTCCGCCGCCGAAAGGGATCTGGGGAACAAGAGCATCTGCCGCGCCCGCGCCATCCCGACCCGTGCCGGCAATGAGACGAAGGTGCCCATGTCGCCGGCGAGGCCGACGTTCGTGAACGTCGTCGCGAACTTCGCGTCGCGCGCGGCGACGACGCGATCGCACGCGGCCGCCAGCGCCGTTCCGGCGCCGAATGCGGACCCTTCAACCGCCGCCAACACCGGCTTAGGCGTACTCCAAATCGCACGAATCACCCGCTGCGCCAGCTCGGCGCGCTCGATCGCGCGATCGACGGGCATCCGCTCCATGGTGGTGATATCACCACCAGAGCAAAATGCCGGGCCGGCGCCCGTGATGACTATGGCATGGATCTCTTGGTCGGAGCCTGCTGCCTCGATCGCCTGAGCGAGCGCGACGCGCAGCTCGAGATCAATGGCGTTGCGCTTCTCAGGACGGCTCAACGTGATGGTGCGCACCGCGCCGTTGTCGTTGATTAGAACTGTGGTGGCGGTCATTGGAACCTCGGCTTGCGGTGTTCGATGACGGCTCGTAAGCCCTCGAGCGCGTCATCAGTGCCAGACAACTCGGACACTGTCCGTGCCTCCTCAGCCAGCCGCTGCTCCACCGACGCCCCGAGTCCACTCCACACCAGCCGCTTGGTCGCCGACAGTGCACCGGTAGGCAATGCGGCCAGCGATGCCGCGATTTCGGCCGTCCGGTCCGCCAATGCATCGTCCGACACGACCTCGGTGACCAGCCCGATATCGCGCGCTTCGACTGCGGACAGTGTCGGATTGGTCAGAAGGATGCGCAGCGCCTGGCGCAGTCCAACCAGCTGGGTCAGTGTCACCGACGAACCACCGTCGGGGGCCATCCCAACCCGCACCGCGCCGGAAAAGAACTTGGCCGAATCCGCGGCGACCACGATATCGGATGCGCATACAAGTCCCAATCCGCCGCCGCCCGCCGCGAATCCCTGGACCGCAGTCACCACGGGGACCCGGAGCTGGATCAGCGCTGCAGTGGCCAATTGCAGCCACGCGGTGGCCTCGCGCAGATAGTCGGGCAGATCGGCGCCCTTGGACTCGAAGGTGTGGACGTCGCCGCCTGCACAGAAGTTTCGGCCTTCGCCGGTCAGCAGCACCACCCTCGCCCGCGGATCGGCGTGGCAGCGCAGGATCTCCTCATGCAGCGCCCTCAGCAACTCTACGTTCATGCCGTTGGACACATCGGGCCGGTTCAGCCGTAGGCGCGCGATCCCGTCATCGTCAACGTCCAAGGTAACCGGCGCAGTTGCGCTGGCGGTTGTCATCAACTCTCACCTTTCTCAGCGAACGCATTGATCGCGCGCTCCCCGGTCTGGCCGCTGATATGCGCGACAACAGCGTCGCTCTCGTCGTTCAGGCCAACAGCTAGGGATCTCCCCATGCCCGCATATACCAGCCGCTTGATCGCGGTCACCGCCGAGCGTTGCCGGCCAGCCAATCTTGACACGAATTGCTCCACCCCTTCGTTGAATTCGGAAGGTGCGAAACTGCGGTAGGCCAGCCCGTATCGGACAGCTTCTTGTCCCGACATCCGGTCACCGCTAAGCAAGATGCCCAACGCTTGCTGGCGTCCCACCAATCGCGGCATCCGCTGGGTGCTGCCACCACCGGGGATCATGCCGAAGTTGATGTGGTTGTCCGCGATTCGGGCGTCGTCACTGACCAGAACGACATCGGCGGACTGCATCAGCTCGAAGCCACCGGCCATTGCGACACCTTCGACCGCCGCCACGACCGGCACATCGACGTTAGCAATGGCTTCACAGGCACGCCGAAACGCGATGAAAAGCGACCGTAGCTCATCGGGACCATCTGAACGCAGGCGTTGCACCTCATTGAAATCGCCGCCAGCGCAAAAGTTCCCGCCTAGCCCGCGGATGAGAACCACGTTGGCCCTCGGATCATTGCCCAAGTCGAGGATCGCGCGCTCCAATTCTCGACCGAGTGCGACAGTGATTGCATTCATCTGGCCCGGGCGATTGAGTGCGATCCGCCCCACGCCGTCGGTGATGGTGTGCAGGACGGTGCTCACATGAACCGTCCGCCGCCGACTTCGAGTACCGTCCCCGTGACATAACTGGATAGCTCCGAGGCCAGGAAGACCACCGCACCAGCCACCTCGGCGGGCTCCCCGGCCCGCTTCATCGGCACAGCCGCCTCACGCTCGGCGAAGATCTCCGGCGGCATCGCCGCAGTCATCGGCGTCCGGATCAGCCCCGGCTGAATCGCATTCACCCGGACGTTGTGATGAGCCACCTCTTTGGCCGCGGCCTTGGTCAACCCGACGATGCCAGCCTTAGCCGCACTGTAGTTGGTTTGCCCCGGATTGCCCGACTTGCCAGACAGTGAGGAGATGTTGACGATGCTGCCCGACTTTTGCTCCCGCATCACCGCCGATGCCTCTCGCACACCGAGCCAGGCGCCTCGCAGGTGCACCCGTACCACCATATCGAAGTCTTCGACCGACATTTTCTTCAACGACGCGTCGCGGGTGATACCAGCGTTGTTGACGAACACATCCAAACGACCCAGGTCGGTCGTGACACCGGTGACCAGATCGTGCATCTGCTCGGGTGAGGTGACATCGCAGGCCACACCGATTCCGCCGACATCGGTAGCCGCGTCACCGGCCAGGTCCCCGTTGATGTCGGCCAGAATCACCCGGGCGCCATGGGTGACGAGCGTGCGCGCGATCTCCCGACCAATGCCCTGGCCAGCGCCCGTCACGACAGCAACACGCTCCGCGAGCAACAGCTCTGTCATGCTCCTCCGTTCCGCTGCTCAATATTTCTAATCTAGGTTAAACTACGTCCGCAGTGGCCACAAGCAGGCTCCAGGAAGGGAGCAGTGATGGATCTGGGATTGACCGGGGCACGGGTCGTGGTTACCGGCGGCGCGTCGAACATCGGCCGCGGCATCGTACACGAGTTTGCCGCCGAAGGTGCCCGTATTGTGATCAGCGATATCGACGGGCCGCAGGCGGAGAAAGTTCGCACCGAGGCACTGAACCTGGGCGCCCCGGCGGTTGAACTCGCGATCACAGATCTGACGACGCCGACCGGGGCCGACACCGCGATCGGGCGCAGCATCGAAGCCTGGGGCGGCATTGACGTCCTGGTGAACAACGCCGGCTGGAGCGTGCCCGGCTTCATCGCGAGTGATACCGACCGCGAGAAATGGCAACGGACCATCGAGATCAATCTGTTCAGCGCGATCGCCGCCACCCAGGCCGCCCTCGGTCCGATGAAGGAGGCCGGAGGGGGCTCGATCGTTTTCATTGCTAGCGACGCTGCTTTCGGCCAAATTCGGCAGGGTGTCTATGGTGCATCGAAAGCAGCAATGGTCGCCTTAGCTCGCACTACCGCCCGCGAACATGGACGTCACGGGATCCGATCCAACATTGTGTGTCCGGGTCTGGTTATCCCCGAGGGCCCCGATGCGGTGGGTTCCGCGAGCCTGTGGGCGGTCGGCCAAGAGGCGGTCTTCAACCAAAACCAGATCGATTACATGATCAAGGACACGCCGTTGCGGCGGCTCACTACGGCCGAGGACGTCGGACGCGTTGTGCTCTGGTTCTCCTCGCCGCGGGCCGCCCGCCAGGTCACCGGCCAGCTGGTCTCGGTCAGCGGCGGTTACACCATGCCGTAATGGCCGGTCCCACCCTGTCGTTGCTCCGCCGGTGGTGAACCGTATTATTAAACGATGCCTAAAAAACCACGGGATAAGGCTGGTGCGCGCTCCGACAAGCAGGATTCCAAGTACGCCCGCACGCGCGCCCGCATACTTGATGCCGCGGCGCACATCCTCAGCGTCAAAGGTTATGCGGGTACCCGCCTATCCGACGTCGCGGAGCAAGCTCAAATTCAGGCACCTGCGATTTATTACTACTTCCCGTCCCGCGACGATCTGATCGAAGAGGTGCTGTATTGCGGCATCGCTGATATGAGCAGGTATCTCCAGGAGGTTCTCGACGCGCTACCTCCTGAAACGTCGCCGATGGATCGCATCCTGACAGCGGTCGAGGCCCATTTACGCCACGAGCTGGAGCTATCCGACTACACAACCGCATCGATCCGCAATTCCGGGCAGGTTCCAGAAAAGCTGCGCAAGCGCCAAATGAAGGAGGAGGCGCGCTACGGCATGATCTGGCGTCGGTTGTTCGACAATGCCGCTGCCGATGGTCAAATCCGGCCCGACCTCGATCCGCGCCTGGCCCAGTTGCTGGCGCTGGGAGCCCTCAACTGGACAGCTGAGTGGTGGGACCCCCGAAGGGGCTCGGTCGATGCGGTCGTGCGAAACGCGCAGACGCTGGTCCGCCATGGCCTGAGCCAAGCCCCCGAAGAACTGACTGCTGGCCCACGTAAGAAGAGGAGTTCCGCGACCCGACCCTGACGCTTCTGGTCGGTAGCGATCCCCGTCGATAGGCCCTCGATCGTGCCGCCCGAGATCTTTTGAGTCCAGGTTTTGATTCTGTGTTAAATTATTCCCTATGGCTGAGGCATACATAGTTGACGCGGTTCGCACCGCGGTGGGGAAGCGTGGCGGTGGACTCGCTGGGGAACACCCGGCGGATATGGCCGCCCACGTGATCACCACACTTGTCACCAGGAACGACTTTGATCCCGCTGCGATCGATGATGTGATCTTGGGCTGTCTAGACAACATCGGTTCGCAGGCCGGCGATATCGCCCGCACCGCAGCGCTCGCGGCAGGTCTGCCCGACTCGGTGCCCGGAGTCACCATCGATCGGCAATGCGGATCGGCCCAGCAGGCTGTGCATTTCGCTGCGCAGGCGGTGATGAGTGGTACCGCGGATCTCATTATCGCCGGCGGTGTGCAGAAGATGAGCCAGTTCCCGATCCTCAGCGCGTTCGGTGCGGGAGAGCCGTACGGCTCGACCGATCCGTGGACCGGATGCCGAGGGTGGGAAGCGCGCTTCGGTACTCAGGAGATCTCCCAGTTCCGCGGTGCCGAACTCATCGCCAAACAATGGGGGCTCAGCCGCGAAGACAACGAACGGTTCGCGCTGACCAGTCACCAACGTGCCGTCGCCGCGATTGCCGACGGTCGCTATGAGCGCGAGATCACCTCATACGCTGGTGTCAGCGTCGACGAAGGTCCGCGCGCCGATACCTCGCTGGAGAAGATGGCGGCTCTACCGTCGTTGGTCGAGGGGGGTGTACTGACCGCCGCGGTGGCAAGCCAGATCTCCGACGGCGCCGCCGCGCTGCTAGTTGCCTCACCGGATGCGGTCGACCGGTTCGGCCTGACGCCCCGCGCCCGCGTCCACCACATGTCGGTACGAGGCGCCGACCCGGTGATGGTGCTGACCGCCCCGATCCCGGCAACCCAGCACGCACTCAAGCGCACCGGGCTGTCCATCGACGACATCGACCTCGTCGAGATCAACGAAGCATTTGCTCCTGTCGTCCTGTCCTGGCTGGCCGAACTTGGTGCCGACCCGGACCGCGTCAACGTCAACGGCGGAGCCATCGCGCTGGGCCACCCGATCGGCTGCACCGGTGCACGCCTGATGACGTCGCTGCTGCACGAGTTGGAGCGAACCGGCGGGCGGTACGGGCTGCAGACCATGTGCGAGGGGGGCGGGCAGGCCAACGTGACAATCATCGAACGGCTCTAGATCATGCGCCGCGAACTATATGGCTCCGACCACGAGGCCTACCGAGAGACGGTCCGGGAATTCCTGGCGCGTGAAGTCGTCCCTCAACAACATGCCTGGGATCGTGATCGGTGGATCGATCGCTCGGTGTTCGCACGAGCTGCCAAGGCCGGGATCTACGCGCTGCAGATCGACGAACGCTATGGTGGCTCGAGTGAATCTGACTACCGCTACCGCATGGTGGTGTGCGAGGAAGTAGCGCAAATCAACGCGTTGTCCTTTGGTCTGACAGTCAGCCTGCAGGACGATCTTGTGCTGCACTATCTGTTGGACCTGACCAATGAGGAACAGCGCCAGCGCTGGCTGCCCGGTTTCGCGTCGGGTGAACTGATCGGCGCGTTGGCGATGACCGAGCCCGGCACCGGCAGCGACCTGCGCAACATCCGCACCAGCGCCCACCGGGATGGTGACCGCTGGATTCTCAACGGCCAGAAGACGTTCATCTCCAGCGGCATCATGGCTGACGTCGTGGTGGTCGCGGCCCGCACCGACCCCGCAGGTGGATCCGGTGCGTTCAGCCTGTTCGTAGTCGAGCGCGACACGCCCGGATTCGAACGAGGCCGCAAGCTCGACAAGATCGGGCTGCCGGGGCAGGACACCGCCGAGCTGTACTTCCTGGACGCCCAGGTGCCGCAGGAAAACCTGCTCGGCGAGGAAGGCCGCGGACTGCAATATTTGATGAGTCACCTGCCGCGCGAACGGCTCGGGGTGACAGCCATGGCGATGGCCACGTCCCGCGCGATCTTCGATCTCACCGTCGACTACTGCCGCCAGCGCACGGCCTTTGGCCAACCGCTGACCGCCCTACAGAACACCCGATTCGAACTAGCAGACATGGCCACCGAAATCGACATCGCCGAAGCCTACGTCGACAAGTCGGTACTGGCGTTCAACGCGGGTGAACTGGCCCCCGTCGACGCCGCCAAGGGCAAATGGTACGTCAGCGAACTGCAGAAACGAGTGATCGACCGCTGCCTGCAGCTGCACGGCGGGTACGGCTACATGGCGGAGTACCCCGTCGCGCGAGCCTTTCTGGACACCCGGGTACAGACCATCTACGGCGGCACCACCGAAATCATGAAAGAGATCATCGGTCGCGACATCGCGGCCGGGTAGCCGCCCAGCGCATGCCGAGACGCGGTCAGAAGCGGAAGCCGATCTGGGCGGGGACGTGGCTGACGAACGCGGCGTCCAGCCGCGCGATCAGCTCGGGATCCTTGCACCGCAGCCGCTGTGCGCCCGCCAGCGCCGCGGCGCGGTGCGCACCCAGATACAGGCTGCCCAGCACGTCGAGGTCCATCGCCACCTCGACCGGGTCGTCGGTGCGGGTGCAGCGGGCGCGGCCGTCGCGGATCTGCAGCGCGAACCGGCCGCCGTCGCCGCGGAAGCCGTCGGCGACCTCGATCACCGTCGACAAGTCGGCGGCGTAGCCGCGGGCCTGCAGCGCGGCGGGCACGTCCATGATCCGCAGCCACAGGGCGTCGTGGCGGGCGGTGGTGCGGGCCAGCCGGGTGTCGGTCAGCAGGTACGGCAACGGGTCGTCGGGGTGGGTGGCGATGGTGACGGTCCGCATCAAGTCCAGCCCGAGCAGCGTGCGCCACAACGCGCTGTGCGCGTCGGCGGTCACCGCCCGGAACTCGCCGACCTGCACCGTCTTCGGGTCGGTGCCGTGCACCCGGTACAGCACGTAGCCGTCGGGGTGCAGCAACCCGAACCAGGCGGTGCCGCCGCCCCGGGTGCCCTCCCGGTCGGCGAGCAGGTCGTCCCACAGCGCCGCCGGGCGCGCCAGCCCGCCGGGGGTGCGCCGACGCCAGCGGTCGAAAATCGCCGCCAACTCCTCGCGCCGCTCGACCGGTGTGACCAGCCGGACCCCGCCCGGATCCGGGGCGTCGGGATGGAACCGGGCAAACCGGCGGTCCAGGGTCAGCTCGTGATCGACGGTGGCCGGCCCGTAGCCGAACCGACCGTAAATGCCGCCCTCGCTGGCGGTCAGGGCCGCGATCGGATACCCGGAATCGGCGATGCGCCGGTGCAATTCGTCATACATGGCCCGCAGCACGCCGCGGCGGCGGTGGGTGGGCGCGACGACCACGCCGCTGACCCCGGCGGTCGGCAGCACCGCCCCGCCGGGCACGGTCAGCTGCAGGTCCGCATACAGCGCGACGCCGACGACGTCGTCGCCGTCGCAGGCCACCACCGCGCCGTCGGACGGGATCAGGGTGCGGAAGGCGCCGACCTGCTCCGGGTCCAAAAACACCCCGAAGCCGGTGGCGTCCAGCCGCAAGATCTTCGGCCAGTCGTCGTCGGTCGGGGTGCGCAGGGTCAGGGGACTCACGAGCTTCGACGGTGCCACAATCGCCGGCGCACCGCATCCGAATAAGCTGGGCGGACCACCGTCGCCGAGGAGCCTCATGACCGTCAATCCCCCGCTGCGCGTAATCCAGTGGACCACCGGCAACATCGGCCGCCGCTCGCTGCACGCGATCATCGGCCGACCCGATATGGAGCTGGTCGGGGTGTACGCGCACGGCGCCGACAAGGTCGGGGTGGACGCCGCCGAGCTGGCCGGCTGGCCGCAGCCCACCGGGGTGACGGCCACCAACGACATCGACGCGCTGCTGGCGCTGCGGCCCGACGCGTGTTGTTACAACCCGCTGTGGCCCAACATCGACGAGCTGGTCCGGTTGTTGGAGGCCGGCGTCAACGTGTGCTCCAGCGCGGCCTGGATCACCGGCGGCAAGCAGACCGCCGCCGACCGGGAGCGCATCCTGGCCGCCTGCGCGGCCGGGCGGTCGACCATGTTCGGCAGCGGGGCGCATCCGGGCATCACGAACATGGTCGGCATGGTGTTGTCCGGTGCGTGCGAGCGGGTCGACGAGATCCGGATCACCGAGTCGGTGGACTGCTCGACCTACGAATCGGCGGGCACCATGACCGCCATGGGGTTCTCCCAGCATCCCGACACCGCGGGGCTGGCCGAAAGTGTGCGCCGCGAAAGCGAAGTCTTCGCCGAGGCCGCGGCGATGATGGCCGACGCGATCGGCGCGCAGCTGGACAAGATGACCTTTGACGTGCAGTTCACGCCCGCCACCGGCGACACCGATCTGGGCTTCATGCAGATTCCGGCCGGAACCGTCGCCAGCGTCTACGGGTATCACCGCGGCTGGGTCGGTGAGCGCAACGTGGTCAGCGTCGGGTTCAACTGGATCATGGGTGATCAGGTGACGCCACCCAAACCGGTGGCCGACGGTCACGTGATTCAGGTGTTCGGGATGCCGAACATGCGCACCGTCATTCACTGCCTGCCGCCGAAGGACTGGAGTGAGCCCGGTTTCGGCGGGCTGGGCGGGATCTACACCGCGATGCCGGTCACCAACGCGGTCCCGGCGGTGGTGGCCGCCGAGCCCGGCATCGTCACGCTGGCCGACCTGCCGCCGAACACCGGCCGGGCGGCCGTCTGAGCGCTAGTCGGGCACGTCGGCGCACACCGCCAGCGCTCCGCCACCGACGTGCAGCGCCAGCACCGGACCCAGGTCGGTGACGATCGCCGGTTCGCAGGCCGGCAGCCGCTCGGCGAGCGCCGCCGCGACCTGATCCGCCCCGTCGGGGTTGGCGACGTGGTGCACGGCCAGCGCCGCCGCCCGGTCGCCGACGATGTCGCTGACCCGGTCGATCATCGCCGCTACCGACTTGCTGGCGGTGCGGATCCGTTGCGCCAGCACAAGTTTGCCGTCATCGATGCGCAGCAGCGGCTTGAGGGACAGCGCGGTACCCAGCCACGCGGCGGCGCTGCCGATCCGTCCGCTGCGCCGCAGGTTGTCCAGCCGGTGCACGACGATGTAGCCGTGGCTGCGGCCCACCGCCGCCGACGCCGCAGCCGCCACGGTGTCCACGTCGGCGCCGTCGGCCGCGGACCGCGCGGCGGCCAGGGTGACGAAACCGGTTGCCATGGCGGTGGTTTTGGAGTCGACGACCCGCACCGCGGCACCCAGGTCGGCCGCCGCCGTCTCGGCGGCGGCCAGCGTCCCCGACAACGCCGCCGACAGGTGCACCGCCACCACGCCGTCGCCGCCGCTGTCGGCCAGCGCCCGGCGGTAGGCGGCCCGCAGCTCGTCCGGGGTCGCCGCGGCGGTGGTCACGTGCTCGTGCAGGTGGATGTCGTCGGGCACCGGGTCGACGCCGTCGCGCAGGTCGGCGCCGTCGAGCAGGATGTGCAGCGGCACCACCCGGATGCCCCAGGTGTCCCGCAGTTCGGCCGGCAGCCGCGACGCGGAGTCGGTGACCACCACGACGCTCATCGGCGCCACTCCTCGATCCCGGCTACGCCGGCACCATCGTCGTCGGCGCGGCTCATCGGCGCCCGGGGACCCCGGCCTGGGCCAGCGCCTTGAGCATCAATTCGGCGACGGCCTGGTGTGCTTCGAAGTTCCAATGGATGCCGTCGGGGTTCCCGCGGCCACCGAGCACCTCATCGCCCACCGCCGCCTTGAGGTCCACCAACGGAATATCGTGCTGCTGCGCCCATTCGGTGATCGCGGCCGCCGTCCCGGCGCGCCCGTGGTGCGCCTTGCCGTACGTCTCGGCGACGTGCACCGACGGCAGCGACGCCACGATCGGGATCCCGGGCCGGTTGAAATCCAATGCGCCGCGGGTCTCTTCGAGGTACTGCGCGGTCAGATGCGGCGGCAGCGCGGACCGCGCCACCGGCGACAGCCGTGGCTGCAGCCAGCCGTAGCCGTCGCGCACCCAGCGCCGCAGCCGGGGTGGGCGCACGTAGCGGATCAGCTCGCGCAGCGCGGTCGGCAACACCGACGGCAGCGAGTCCATCCCGCCGGTGGCGAAGATCACCGCACCCGCCCGCGGCAGCGCCGCCCAGGCGCGGGGGTCCTGGGTGGCCGCCCACCACACGTCGCGGCAGGTCCAGCCGATCCGGCCGATC
>NZ_MLQM01000016.1:0-50857 GCF_001854525.1 Mycobacterium talmoniae | reverse complement strand
CGGCTGCACCGCCCGCCCCGGGCGCACCGGCTGCACCACCGGCGCCGGGTGCTCCCGCCGCTCCACCCGCTCCCGCCGCGCCGCCAGCCCCGGGAGCGCCGGCCGCCCCACCGGCGCCGGCCGCCCCGGCGGAGCCCGCTCCGGGGGCACCCGCGGTGGCTCCGGCACCGGCCGCACCGCCCGCACCGGCAGGGACACCGACCTAATTCGATCGTGGCCCGTTGAGGGCCCATTCGTTACGTTGCTGCGGTATACCCGAGAGAAGACGCAGACAGCCGCGCTGAGCGCGGCCGGATAGCAAGGGGTTCGGTATGGACATCCTGGCAGCAACCGAATATCTCGCCCGCTCAAGCACGCTGACCAGCGTCGGCTGGATCGGTTACATCATCATCGGCGCCATCGCGGGGTGGATCGCGGGCAAGATCGTCAAAGGCAGCGGATCCGGCATCCTGATGAACATCGTCATCGGTGTCGCGGGCGCGTTGATCGGCGGCTTTCTGCTGAGCTTCATCCTGAACACCGCCGGCGGCGGCTGGTGGTTCACGCTGTTCACCGCGGTCCTCGGCTCGGTGATCCTGTTGTGGCTCGTCGGGCTGGTGCGAAAGACCTAAGCGGTCCGCCGCGGCGCGCCGGTACCCGCCGGGGGCGGGGCATGATGAAGTCATGGCCTCGGGACTGACCGGCGCGACGATGAGCGCGTGGCGGGTGCGTCGACCCGGCCCGATGTCCACCGGCCCGCTGGAGCGGGTAACCACCGACATCCCCCGCCCGGCGCCGTCGGAGCTGCTGGTCACCGTGCACGCCTGCGGGGTGTGCCGCACCGATCTGCACGTCGCCGAGGGCGACCTTCCGGTGCACCGCGACCACGTCATCCCCGGCCATGAGGTGGTCGGGGAGGTCCTCGAGGTCGGCGCCGAGGCCGGCGACGAGTTCACCGTCGGCGACCGGGTGGGCATCGCGTGGCTGCGCCACACCTGCGGCAGCTGCAGCTACTGTCGCCGCGGCGCGGAGAACCTGTGCCCGGCATCGCGCTACACCGGCTGGGACGCCGACGGCGGCTACGCCGAATTCGCCACCGTCCCCGCCGCATTCGCGCACCACCTGCCGACCGGCTACAGCGACAGCGAACTGGCGCCGCTGCTGTGCGCCGGCATCATCGGCTACCGGGCGCTGCTGCGCGCCGAGCTGCCGCCCGGCGGCCGGTTAGGGCTGTACGGCTTCGGCGGCAGCGCCCACATCACCGCCCAGGTGGCGGTGGCGCAGGGCGCCGAGGTTCACGTGATGACCCGCGGCACCCGGGCCCAGCAGCTGGCGTTGGAGCTGGGCGCGGCCTCCGCCCAAGGCGCCGCCGACCCGCCGCCGGTACCGCTGGACGCCGCGATCCTGTTCGCCCCGGTCGGCGACCTGGTGCTGCCGGCGTGTGAAGCGCTGGATCGCGGCGGCACACTGGCCATCGCCGGCATCCACCTCAGCGACATCCCGACCCTGAACTATCAGTGCCACCTGTTCCAGGAGCGCCAGATCCGGTCGGTGACCTCCAATACCCGCGCCGACGCGCGGGCCTTCCTGGACTTCGCCGGCCGACACCACATCAACGTGACCACCCCGGAGTACCCGCTGGCCGAGGCCGACCGGGCGTTGACCGACCTGGCCGCCGGGCGGATCGCCGGCGCGGCGGTGCTGCTGGCGTAACGGTCTTAAGTCAGCTGGACAGGTGCCACACCAGGGCGGCGGCCAGCGCCCCCAACCCGTTCAGCGACCAGTGCAGGGCGATCGGCGCGATCAGGCTGCCGCTGCGCCGCCGCAGCCAGCTGAACACGAAACCGGCCACCGCGGTGGCGCACACCGCCAACGTCACCCCGGCGGCCATGCCCAGCAGGCCGCCGCCGAACAGCCGGGTGAACCCGACATTGCTGCTGGTCAACCCCAGCGACGTGGCGATATGCCACAGCCCGAACAGCAGCGAGCCCGCGGCGGCGACACCGCGAAACCCCCAGGCCCGGTTCAGCGCACCGTGCAGCACCCCGCGAAACGCCAGCTCCTCGGGGATCACGGTCTGCAGCGGGATGATGAGCATCGAGGCCAGCAGCGCCCCGGACACCGTCGCGTACCGGTTGTTGAGGAACAGCGGCCGCGTCCACGGCAGCAACGCCCCCACGGCGATCACCGCTACCACCACGGCCACCGCGGCCAGCGCGTAGCCCACCCCGGATTTCCAGTGGTCGCGGCCCAGACCCAGCTCGGCCCAGCCCAGCCCGCGGGCGCGCACCAGCAGCACCAGGCCCACCGCCGCGGCCGGTACGGCGGCCACCCCGGCCCACGGCGTGGTGAAGTGCGCGATCAGGTTGGTCAGCGCCAGCACCACCACGACGACGGCGACGTCGACGTAGATGCGGGCATGGTGCAGCGCGGAAAGCTGCGACTTCAGCGGATGCGGCCCCCCGGCCACCGCGCATTCCTGGGCTGACATTGCCGCGATTCTACCGGCGCGACGACGACGCCCAGGTCCAGCCGGCGATCGCCGGGTCGTCCTCGCCGTGCTCGCGGGTGTAGCGGCGGGCCGCCAACCGGGCGTCGGCCATCCGTTGCCGCAGCGGCGCGCACCGCGTCGCCAGCCCGTCCACCCAGTCGATGACGTCCAACACCAGGTGGAAGCGGTCCAAGCTGTTGAGCATCACCATGTCGAACGGGGTGGTGGTGGTGCCGCGCTCGTTGTAGCCGCGGACATGCATGCCGTGGTGGTTGGCGCGCCGGTAGGTGAGCCGGTGGATCAGCCACGGATAGCCGTGATAGGCGAAGATGACCGGCTTATCGCGGGTGAACAGGGCGTCAAACTCCTTGTCCGGCAGCCCATGCGGGTGCTCGGAGTCGGGCTGCAACCGCATGATGTCGACGACGTTGATCACCCGCACGGCCAGCTCCGGCAGCTCGCGGCGCAAGATGTCGGCGGCGGCCAGCGTCTCCAGCGTCGGGATGTCCCCGGCGCACGCCAGCACCACGTCGGGTTCGCCGGTGGCGGTACTCGCCCAGTCCCAGATGCCCAGCCCGCGGGTGCAGTGCGCGACGGCGGCGTCCATGTCCAGGTAGGCCAGCGCGGGTTGTTTGCCGGCGACGATCACGTTGACGTAGTCGCGGCTGCGCAGGCAGTGGTCGGCCACCGACAGCAAGGTGTTGCCGTCGGGCGGCAGATACACCCGCACGATCTCGGCGCGCTTGTTGGCGACCAGGTCGATGAAGCCGGGATCCTGATGCGACGCGCCGTTGTGGTCTTGGCGCCACACGTGCGAGGTCAGCAGGTAGTTCAGCGAGGCGATGGGCCGACGCCACGGCAGTTCGCGGCTGACCGACAACCATTTCGCGTGCTGGTTGAACATCGAATCGACGATGTGCACGAACGCCTCATAGCAGTTGAACAGGCCGTGCCGGCCGGTCAGCAGGTAGCCCTCCAGCCAGCCCTGGCACAGGTGCTCGGAGAGCACCTCCATCACCCGGCCGTCGGGGGACAGGTGCTCGTCGTCGGCGGTGGTCTCCTCCAGCCACACCTTGTCGGTGGCGTCGAACACCGCCGAGAGCCGGTTGGAGGCGGTCTCGTCGGGCCCCATCAGCCGGAACCGGTCGCGGTTGCGGGCGATGACGTCGCGCACGAACGTGCCCAGCACCCGGGTGGCCTCATGGGTGGTGGCGGCGGGCGCGTTGACCTCGACGGCGTAGTCGCGGAAATCCGGCAGGTCCAGGTCGTGCAGCAACAGCCCGCCGTTGGCGTGCGGGTTGGCGCTCATCCGGCGGTCCCCGCGCGGCGCGGCCGCGCGCAGCTCGGGCCGCAGCGCGCCGTCGTCGTCGAACAGCTCGGCGGGCCGATAGCTGCGCAGCCATTCCTCGAGCTGGGCGCGATGAGCGGGATTGTCGTGGGTTTCGGCCAGCGGCACCTGATGGGCCCGCCAGGTGCCCTCCACCTGCTTGCCGTCGACCACCGCCGGTCCGGTCCAGCCCTTGGGGGTGCGCAGCACGATCATCGGCCACAGCGGGCGGTCTTTGACCCCGTCGATCCGCGCGGCTTGCTGGATGGCCGCGATCTGGTCGAAGGCCTCATCCAGCGCGGTCGCCAGCTGCTGGTGCACGATCGCCGGATCATCGCCGGCCACGGTGATCGGCCGGTAGCCGTAGCCGTACAGCAGCGCATCGAGCTGGTCGGCGGGGATGCGGGCCAACACCGTCGGGTTGGCGATCTTGTAGCCGTTGAGGTGCAGCACCGGCAACACCGCGCCGTCGCGGACCGGGTTGAGGAACTTGTTGGAATGCCAGCTGGCGGCCAGCGGCCCGGTTTCGGCCTCCCCGTCGCCGATGACGCAGGCCACCACCAGATCCGGGTTGTCGAACGCCGCCCCGTAGGCGTGCACCAGGGCATAGCCCAGCTCGCCGCCCTCATGGATCGACCCCGGGGTCTGGGCGGCGACGTGGCTGGGGATACCGCCGGGAAACGAGAACTGGCGGAACAGCTTCCGCAGCCCGTCGGTGTCCTCCTCGATGCCGGTGTACACCTCGCTGTAGGTGCCCTCCAGGTAGGCGTTGGCGACCAGCCCCGGCCCGCCGTGCCCGGGCCCGGTGATGAAGATGACGTTGGCGTCGCGGTTGCGGATGATCCGGTTGAGGTGCGCGTAGAGCAGGTTGAGCCCCGGGGTGGTGCCCCAATGGCCCAGCAGCCGCGGCTTGATGTGCTCGGGGGTCAGCGGTTCGGTCAGCAGCGGGTTGTCCAGCAGGTAGATCTGCCCGACGGACAGGTAGTTGGCGGCGCGCCAATAGGCGTCGATGAGGTCGAGCTCGTCGCCGGAGAGGGTTGCGGTGCTCATCTGTCCGATTGTGGTCATCCGCGGTGAATAACCGGCGGCCAAACGCGGAAAACCTGCGCACTACGCTGACGGCATGGTCGACGCCGGGCTGCTGTCTTGTCTGCGGGTGCTCGACCTCGGCGACGACGCGTCGGACCCGGTGACCCGCCTGTTCGCCGACCTGGGCGCCGACGTGCTCAAGGTGGAGCCGCCCGGCGGCAGCCCAGGGCGGGCGCACCGGCCGACGCTGGCCGGCACCAGCATCGGCTTCGCGCTGCACAACGCCAACAAACGCAGCATCGTGCTGGACCCGGCCGACCGCGGCGACCGGCGCCGGCTCGTCGAGCTGGCCGGCACCGCCGACATTGTCGTGGACCGCGGGCTGCCGGGGCAGACCGCGGCCTACGGCACCTCGTGCGCCGAGCTGGCCGATCGGCACCCCCGGCTGGTGGCGCTGGCGATCTCGGACTTCGGCGCGTCGGGTCCGCGGTCGGCGTGGCGGGCCACCGACCCGGTGTTCTACGCGCTGTCCGGGGCGTTGTCGCGCACCGGCCCCACCACCGGCACCCCGGTGTTGCCGCTCGACGGCATCGCCTCGGCCACCGCCGCGGTGCAGGCCGCGTGGGCGACGCTCGTCGCCTACTACAACCGGTTGCGGTGCGGCACCGGGGATTACATCGACTTTTCGCGTTTCGACGCGGTGGTGACGGTGCTCGACCCGGTGTTCGGTGCGCAGGGGCAGGTCGCGGCGGCCCGGCGCAAACCCGACCGGTGGCGCGGCCGGCCGAAAAACCAGGACGCCTACCCGATCTACCGCTGCGCCGACGGCTACGTCCGGATCTGCGTGATGGCGCCGCGGCAGTGGCGCGGGCTGCGGGCGTGGCTGGGGGAGCCCGAGCCGTTCCGCGACCCCAAATATGACGTGATCGCGGAACGGTTCGCGGCCTGGCCGGCGATCGGCGTGTTGATCACCGAGCTGTTCGCCGGCAAAACCATGGCCGAGCTGGTGGCCGCCGGTCAGGCGCACGGGGTGCCAATCGCGGCGGTGCTGACCCCGACGCAGGTGCTGGCCTCCGAGCACTTCACCGCGGTCGGTGCGCTGGCGTCCACCGAACTGGCCGCCGGGGTGGCCGCCGACGTCCCGGTCGGCTATTTCACCGTCGACGGCCAGCACGCCGGTTTTCGCCACCCGGCCCCGCCGGCCGGGTCCGGGGACCCACGCTGGCTCGCCGACCCGGCCGATCCCGGCGCCGCGGCGGGCACGGTCGGCGGCTACCCGTTCGACGGGATCCGCATCCTGGATCTGGGCATCATCGTCGCCGGCGGCGAAACCAGCCGGCTGTTCGCGGATCTGGGCGCCGAGGTCATCAAGGTGGAAAGCGCGGCCTACCCCGACGGGCTACGGCAGGCCCGCGCCGGCGATGCGATCAGCGAGTCGTTCGCCTGGACGCACCGCAACAACCTCGGGTTGGGGTTGGATCTGCGCAGCGCGCAGGGCAAACGGCTGTTCGGCGACCTGGTCGCCGACGCCGACGCCGTCTTCGCCAACTTCAAGCCCGGCACCCTGGCCGCGCTGGGGTTTCCCTACGACGCCCTGCGCGCGCGGAACCCGCGGATTGTGCTCGCCGAGAGCAGCGCGTTCGGCGACACCGGCCCGTGGAGCACCCGGATGGGGTACGGCCCGCTGGTCCGCGCCAGCACCGGCGCCACCCGGCTGTGGACCTCGCCGGACGCCGTCGACGCCACCGGCGCCCGGCACCCGTTCTACGACGCGACGACGGTGTTCCCCGACCACGTGGTGGGGCGGGTCACCGCGATCGGCGCGCTGGCCGCGCTGATCCACCGGGACCACACCGGGGTGGGCGCCCGGGTGCATGTCTCGCAGGCCGAGGTCGTGCTCAACCAGCTCGACACCCGGTATGTCACCCAGGCGGCCGATCCCGATCAGGTCGAGGAGGACCCCGTCGTGCACGCGGTGTGCCCGTGCGCCGGCGACGACGAATGGTGCGTGATCTCGATCCGGTCGGAGGCCGACTGGCGCTCGGTCACCGACGTGGCCGCCCGCCCGCAGCTGGTCGACGACGCCCGCTTTGCCAGCGGCGGCGCGCGGCTGGCCCACCGCGCCTACCTGGTCGCCGAACTGGCCGCCTGGACGGGCACCCGCACCCCGGTGCAGGTCGCCGCGGCGCTGCAGAACGCCGGGGTGCCGGCCGGCCCGATGAACCGGCATCCCGACATCCCGGAGGATCCGCAGCTGCGGCACCGACGGCTGTTCCGCGAGATGACCCACCCGCTGATCGACCACCCGCTGCCGGCCGAGACCGGACCCGCGCCGTTTCGGCACATTCCGGCAGCGCCGCAGCGGCCGGCGCCGCTGCCGGGTCAGGACACCCGGGCCATCTGCAAGAACGTGCTCGGGCTGGAGCCGGCGCGCATCGAGCAGCTGATCACCGACGGGGTGCTGTTCGCCAGCGACGACGACAAGGAGCGGCGCTGATGGCCCTCGACCCGCGCACACCGGTGCTGATCGGCTACGGGCAGCTCAATCAGCGCGAGGAGCGGGCCGACCTGGAGCCGGTCGCGTTGATGGCGGCGGCGGCGCGCGAGGCCGCCGCGGCCCGGGTGCTCACCGCGGTGGACAGCATCCGGGTGGTCAATGTGCTCTCGGCGCGCTACCGCGACGCGGGACGGCTGCTCGGCGAGCATCTCGGCGCCGATCAGCCCGCCACCCGCTACAGCGGGGTCGGCGGCAACGTCCCGCAGTCCCTGGTCAACCAGGCGTGCCTGGACATTTGGCACGGACGCGCCGGGGTGGTGCTGGTCGCGGGCGCCGAAACCTGGCGCACCCGCACCCGGCTGCGGGCCCGCGGTGGCAGGCTCGTCTGGACCCAGCAGGACGAATCCGTTCCGCTCGCCGAAACCGACGGCGACAACGTCCCGATGAGCGGCCCGGCCGAGGACCGGATCCGGCTGGACCGGCCGGCCTACGTGTACCCGCTATTCGAGCAGGCGCTGCGGCTGGCCGCCGGCGCGTCGGTCGAGGAGCACCGCGGCCGCATCGGCGAGCTGTGGGCGCGGTTCAACGCGGTCGCGGTGCGCAATCCGCACGCCTGGATTCGGGAACCGGTCGGCGCCGCCGAGATTTGTCAGCCGGGCCCGACGAACCGGATGATCAGCTGGCCGTACACCAAGTTGATGAACTCCAACAACATGGTCGACCAGGGGGCCGCGCTGATCCTGACCTCGGTGCAGCGCGCCAAAGAGCTGCAGGTCCCGACCGAACGGTGGGTCTTCCCGCAGGCCGGCACCGATGCGCACGACACCTACGCCGTCGCCGAGCGCGCCGAGCTGCACCGATCCCCGGCCATCCGGATCGGTGGGGCGCGGGTGCTGGAACTGGCCGGGGTCGGGATCGACGATCTGGACTACGTCGACCTGTACTCGTGTTTTCCGTCCGCCGTCCAGGTCGCGGCGAGTGAACTGGGGTTGCCGACCGACGACCCGGCTCGCCCGTTGACGGTGACCGGTGGGCTGACCTTCGCCGGCGGTCCGTGGAGCAACTACGTCAGCCATTCCATCGGCACGCTGGCCGAACTGCTGGTCGCCAACCCGGGCCGGCGCGGCCTGATCACCGCCAACGGCGGGTATCTGACCAAACACAGTTTCGGCGTGTACGGCACCGAACCACCGACGTCCGGATTCCGCTGGGAAGACGTGCAGGCCGCGGTCGACCGCGAACCCACCCGCCCGGCCGCGGTGCAGTGGGACGGGGTGGGCACCGTGGAGTCGTGGACCACGCCGTATAACCGGGACGGGCAGCCGGAGAAGGCGTTCGTGGCGGTCCGCACCCCCGAGGGGTCCCGGGCCTTTGCGCTGATCACCGACCCGGCGGCGGCCGCGCTGACCGTGCGCGACGACATCGGCGGCGCCGCGGTCACGGTGCACGCCGACGGCACGGCCACGCTGCCTTAGCCCCGGGCATTCACCGGCACCCGCCGGCAGGTAACGACGGGCTAACGGCCACGACAAAAACCTACGCGAAGCGCGCCAATGTGCTTATTGTCGAGTTAGGCGTTGCGGAGGTGGGACGCGGTGCAGATTCTGATTACCGATGTCACCGGGGCGATCGGACGCTCCCTGGCCCGACAACTGCTGGCCGCCGGATACGCCGTGAGCGGCATCGCCGACTCCCCGCACGAACGGCTGGATCCCGAGGTCGATTTTGTCTGCGCGCCGCTGGCCGGCGCGGTGCTGGACGACCTGACCGACGCCGCTGACGTCGTCGTCCACCTGGCCCCGATCGAGGCCAGCGCCCCCGGCAGCGCCGGGATCGACGGCGTCGTGCAGGTCAGCCACGCGGCCGCCCGGGCCGGCGCGCGGCTGCTGTTCGTGTCCCACGCCGCCGGCCAACCGGAGCTGTACCGCCACGCCGAACAATTGGTGGCGTCGGCGTGGGCGCCGAGCCTGATCGTCCGGGTGGCGCCGCTGGTGGGGCGGCAGCTCGACTGGGTGGTGTGTCGCACCGTCGCCAGCCTGCTGCGGGCCAAGATGTCCCCGCAGACGATGCGGCTGCTGCACTTCGACGACCTGGTCCGGTTCCTGGTGCAGGCGGTGGGCACCGACCGGACCGGGCTCGTCGAACTCGCGACACCGGACACCGTCGACATGACGACCGCGCACCGGCTGCTGCGCACCGCCACCCGGCAGCCGCACACCCACCGCATCGCCAGCTGGCCGCACCCCATGCCGGAGCTGGATATGGCGGCGCTGCAGGACGACTGGACCTTCGAATGCGGTTGGCCGGCCACCGATGCGGTCGCCGACACCGTCCGCGGGCTGACCGGCCGCCGCCTGGACGTCGCCGGGGCCACCGAGGTGTCCGGCCACCTGCCGATGCCGGTGGAAACCGCGCCGGGCTGGGAGCCGTGCGACGGCGCCACGCTGCACTGCGCGGCGCCGGACGGGCTGGAGGGGGAGTTCGACGACCGCATCGATCCGCGGTTTCCGGTGTTCAGCGCCACCACGTTGGCCGACGCGCTGGCGGGTCCGCTGACCCCGATGACCCTGGATGTGCAGTTGGCCGGGCTGCGGAGCGCCAGCCGGGAAGTGGCGCAGGTATTGGCGCTGCACGGGGTGGTCGCCACGGAATGGGAGAGCCGAGGTATCGCGGTGTTCGGTCACCGCCCCTACATCGGGGTGTCCACCAGCGCGGTGGTGGCCGGCCAGCTGCCCGGCTGGGATGAACACGCCCTGACCGAACGGGCCCTCGGCGGGCATCCCCACGACCTGTTCCCGTTGGGCCGGCCCCGCTCGGCGGGAAGCCTGCCGGTGCCGGCGGCCCGGGCGATCGTGGTGACCCGGGCGTTGACCACGCTGCGGCACCTGAAAACCGACACCGAGGCGTACGCGGCCGCCGCGGCGGCCGCCCACCTGAAAGCCGCGCAGCTGGCGGCGCTGCCGGATGCCCGACTCGAGGTGCGGCTGCAGCTGCTGCGGGACCGAATCCACCAGGGCTGGAGTCTGATCGCGCTGTGGGTGGTGGACAACGGGGTCACCGCGGCCGCGGTGGAGCACACCGGCGCGGTCGGCCCCAGCACCGCCGCCGGTTTCGGGGCCGTGTTGGAAAGCCGGCGGGTGGCCGACGAGACCGCGTCGCTGATCGAGGTGTTGCAGCGCAATCCGCAGCTGCGCGAGCTGGCCCAGGAGGGCGACCTGGCCGGGATCCGCGCGGTGTCGCCGCGATTCGCCGCCGCCGTCGACGCCGTCGCGGGCCGGATCGGCCACCGCGGGCCGGGGGAGGCCGAACTGGCCAACCCGGTGTTCGGTGACGACCGGGCCCTGCTGTTGACCACCGTGGCGGCCGCCGGCACCGCGGCCGCGGTGCCGGCCCCGACGCCCGGGTCGGCGACCCTGGCGCAGCGGATGGTGGCCAACACCCTGGTCTCTCGGGAAACAGCCTACGACGCGACCATGCGGTTCACCCACGAGTTGCGGATGACGTTGCGCGAGATCGGATCTCGGCGGGTGCGCGCCGAACTTCTGGACACCGTCGACGACGTGTACTACCTGACCTGCGAGGAACTGCTGACCATGTCCGCCGACGCCCGGCTGCGGATCAAACGGCGCCGCGCCGAACGGGAACGCCTGCAGGCGCTGCATCTGCCGGACGTATTCGACCACACCTGGTCGCCGGTGGCGGCCCCCGAGGGAACCGCGTGAGGTGCCCGACTTTGTGCTTCCGCCGACCGGCCGCGAATGGTGCGACGCTGGCCGCTGGAAAGGTTTTCGTCCGGTCCGGACCGCGCGACGGTCCGACGCCGCTGCTGCTGCACGGTTTCCCGTCCAGTTCCTACGATTTTCGGTCGGTTCGCGTCGCCCATCGTCGATCCACCAGCTCGTCGAGGCTGGCCTTGCCGGCCCCGACACACAGCAGCCACAGCAGCAGCCCGATCAGCAGCCACTCCGGGGCATAGAACAGATTGCTTAGGAAATCCCACAGATCCGGGTACTTGTGCGCCAGGCTCGGCCCGATGTCGGTGATTAACGCGCCGACCATGTCTCCGGCCAGTACCAGAGCCACCAGCCGGGTACCCAGGCCCAGCATCAACGCCGCACCACCCACAAGTTCCACGGCCGCGGTAAACGGCGCGAGCACCTGCGCCGCTGGAATGCCCAAGCCGGCAAACATCGCCGTGAACTTACCGAGATCACCGAGCTTGCCGACCGCGCCACTGAAGAACATGAACCCAACGGTGAGGCGCAGCACCAAATTCGGCAGCCAGCCCAGGCCGTTCAGCGTGCCGGTGATGCGACGGTACGCAGCGCGTCCGAGCGGATGACGAACCATTGAGGCAGTGGCTAATTCAGCAACGCACCCAGCGGTGCCTGACTGTCGGCGAGCGCGTCGGGGTCCACCGGGGCCCGCGACCGGATGAGGTCCTTGATGTCGTCGAGGCCCTCCCAGATGTTGACGTTCATCCCGGCCAGCACCCGGTTTTCGCCGTCGAGCCAGAATGCGACGAACTCGCGGCCGTCGACGTCGCCGCGGAACACCACCCGCTGATAGCTGGCCGCGTACCCGACGTACTCCATGCCCAGGTCGTACTGGTCGGTGAAGAAGTACGGCAGCTCGTCGTATTCGGCCTGCTGGCCCAGCATCCCGGCCGCCGCCGTGGCCGGCTGCTTGAGCGCGTTGGCCCAGTGTTCGGTGCGGATCCGGGTGTGCAGCAGCGGATGCTGGGCTGCCGCGATGTCGCCGACGGCGTAGATGTCGGGGTCACTGCTGCGCAGCGACGCATCGACGAGCACGCCGCCGTCGCCCAGCCGCAGTCCGGCGGCGTCGGCGAGTTCGATGTTGGGCTGGGCGCCGACGGCGACCAGCACGGCGTCGGCGCTGATCCGCGACCCGTCACCGAGCTGCAGCCCGGTGGCCGCCCCGCCCGCTGTGCTGATCTCGGCGACACTGGCGCCCAGCCGCAGGTCGACGTCGTGCTCGCGGTGCAGCTTGGCGAACACCTCGCCCAGTTCGGTGCCCAGCGCGGCCTGCAGCGGCACCGGGGCCATCTCGACCACACTGACCTGCACGCCGCGCTGCCGGGCGCTGGCCGCCACCTCCAGCCCGATCCACCCCGCTCCGACGACCGCGAGCGAAGCACCTTGGGTCAGCGCGGAATCCAGCGCCTCGGCGTCGTCGAAGGTCCGCAGATAGTGCACGCCGGCGGCGTCGGAACCCGGGATCGGCGGTCGGCGCGACCGTGATCCGGTGGCCAGCAGCAGTTTGTCGTAGGACACCGTGGTGTCGTCGGACAGCCCCACCGTGCGGGTGGCCGGATCCAGCGCCACCGCGCGCACCCCGAGCCGCAGGTCAACGTCGTGGTCGCGGTACCAGTCCGCGGACTCGACGGTGAAATCGCTGAGCGTTTTCTTGCCCGCCAGGTATTCCTTGGACAGCGGGGGCCGCTCGTAGGGCAGCCGCCGTTCGTCGGCGATCAGCACCACGCGCCCGTCGAAGTTGTTGCCGCGGAGGGCTTCTGCTGCTTTAGCGCCGGCCAGGCCGCCGCCGACGATGACGAACGTGTCGGATGCTGACATGAGGGCTGCTCCGTTCCGTGGTGCGACCGATGTCGGGCCTTAGCCTACTCGGCCGGACCGGTCAGCCGCTGGCGTAACGCCAACGCGTCACCCACCGCGTGGCCATGTGGATCGTTGTTGAAATACACCCACACCTGCCGATTCTGGGCCCGCCAGGCCGTGATCCGCTCGGCCCACCGGTCCAGCTCGACAGCCGAATAGCTGCCGGTGTACAGCGCGCTCGGGTCGGGTCCGTGCATCCGCAGATACACCACATCGGTGGTGGCCCGCGGGATGCAGGCCAGCCCGGTCCCGCTCATCACCACGTACGCGGCGCGATGCCGCTGCAGCAGCGCATACACCCGGTCGTCGTCCCAGGACGGGTGGCGCAGTTCGACGGCCACCCGCAGCCAATCCGGCAGCCGGGCCAGGAACTGATCGAGGCGCGCGTCGTCGCGGCGTTGCTCGGGATGCAGCTGCACCAGCAACACGCCGGCGTGGTCACCCAGGGTGCGCCAGCAGCGTTCGAACCGTTCGATCCACGGCTCCGGGGAGGCGAGCCGGCGGTAATGCGTCAAGCCGCGGTGGGCCTTGACCGACATGGCGAATCCGTCGGGCAGCTGATCGCGCCACCGGGCGAACGTTGCCTCGGTCGGCCAGCGGTAGAAGCTGGCGTTCAGTTCGACGGTGTCGAACACCTCGACGTAGCGGGCCAGCCGGCGGGCGCTGGACAGTCCGCGCGGATACAACACCTCGGCCCAGTGGTCGTAGGACCAGCCGGAGGTGCCGATGCGCACCGTCATCGGTCAGTCGGTGACCTGGCGGCGCACATCGTCGTCCAACGACGAGCGCACCAGCGCGGCGGCCAGCTGCGCGTTGCGGCCGGTCGCCAGGTCACCCAGCTTCTTGGGGTCGGTGGGCAACCCCAGCGCCTTGGCGGCCCGGGTGGCCCGGTCATCGAAGTGGGGCCGCACCCAGGTCCACACGTCCTGCACCTCACGCAGGAACATGTCGGCCCCGGTGTCGCCGATACCCTTGAATTCCTTGAGCATTCGGGTGACCGCGGCCACATCGTGGTCGCTGCGCCGCGCCATTTTGCGCAGGTCGCCGGCGTAGTCGTCGCGGACCCGGGTGGCGATATCGGTCAGCCGGGTGGCCGAACTTTCGTCGTAGCGGACGTAGTGGGCGCGGCCGAAGGCGCGGATCATGGTGCGCCGATCGGAGTCCAGCACGGCGCGCGGGGTGCGCAGGCCGTCGCGGAACAGTTCCCGGGCGGCGCGCATGGCGATGGTCGCGTCGATCGGCTTGCTGGCCAGCATGCACAGCACCAGCAGCTGAAACAGCGGCATCGGTGTGTTCTTGAGCCGGATGCCGGCCTCGGCGGCGTAGGTGGTGCCGGCGACCTGCAATAGCCGGCGCACCCGCTGGTCGTGTGGGGCCATACGGCAGGCGTACCCGCCGCGCCCCGGCCTCTAACGTTCCGTTCGCGGGCATCGCCCGCCGATTGTGCGGTTTCATACGCTTTTCGGCGGCGGAGCGTATGAAAACGCACAACCGGCGCGGTTTTCGACGCCGGCTACTTCGGGGGCAGCCCGCGGACAAACTCGACCGATCGGTCCACCCAGCCCGTCAGCTGCCGTGTGGTGCGCACCCCGGCCCCGTCGACGCGCAGCCAGCCCCGCATCTCCCGGCCGCCCATCACCATCGGTTCGACGTGCGCGCGGTGCAGGAGCTTCTCGGCGTCCGCGGGCGGCACCCGTACCAGCAGCCCGCCGTTGCGGTTGGCCGCCACCGCTAGGTGCCCGCCGATCAGGAAGCCCAGCCCGCCGAACATCGCCTTCTCCTCGACGCCGCGGTGGGCGCTGAGCAGTTCGCGCAGCCGGTTGGCCAGGTCCTCGTCGTAGGCCATCAGTCCAGGTCGACCCGGATGGTCAGCAGATCGCTGCCCGCCACCCGGACCACCGCACTGTTCAGCCCGCCCAACTGGCGCAACCGCGCCGCCGGGTCGTCGTCGGGCAGCAGCTGGGCGGTGCCGGCGCGCCACCGGCCGTGAAGGCGCAGCCGCACCCGCGGATCGGCCTGGATGTTGCGGACATAGTCGGAGTGCGTGCCGTGCTCGGAGACCATCCAGAACTGGTTGTCGACCACCCGGCCGCCGACCGCGGTGCGCCGCGGCTGCCCGGACTTGCGGCCGGTGGTTTCCAGCATGGTCACCGGCATCCGCCGCCCAATCGGGTTGACCACCAGCCGCTGAACGGTGTGCACGACGCGTCGTTTGAGGCTCACCGCCCCATTTAACGCCGAGCAGACGCAGATTCGCACGATTGGGGCGCCGACCGTGCGAATCTGCGTCTGCTCGCGGGGGACGGGGGCTAGGCGGCCGCCGCGGTCGCCGCCCCGGCCGGCTCCAGCGCCTGCGCGACGATGTCGGCGACGTCGGTCATCGGCCGCACGTCCAGCACCTGCAGCACCTCGGCCGGCACGTCGTCGAGGTCGGGCGCGTTGCGTTGCGGGATGAACACCGTCGACAACCCGGCCCGCTGGGCGGCCAGCAGCTTCTGCTTGACCCCGCCGATCGGCAGCACCCGACCGTTAAGCGTCACCTCACCGGTCATCCCGACATCGGCGCGCACCTGACGCCCGGTGGCCATCGACACCAGCGCGGTCACCATGGTGACCCCGGCCGACGGGCCGTCCTTGGGCACCGCGCCGGCCGGCACGTGCACGTGGATGCGCCGGTCCAGCGCGGCCGGGTCGACGCCAAGCTCGGCCGCGTGCGACCGCACGTAGGACAGCGCGATCTGCGCCGATTCCTTCATCACGTCACCGAGCTGGCCGGTCAGCTGCAGACCGGGTTCGCCGTCGGTGGCGCCGGCCTCGATGTAGAGCACGTCGCCGCCCAGGCCGGTGACGGCCAGGCCGGTCGCCACCCCGGGCACCGCGGTGCGCTCGGCCGACTCCGGGGTGAACCGCGGCCGGCCCAGGTAGCCGACCAGATCCGGCTCGTCGATGGTGACCGGGGCCGGGTCCGCGGCCAGGGTGGTGGTCACCTTGCGCAGCGCCTTGGCCAGCAGCCGCTCGAACTGGCGCACCCCGGGTTCGCGGGTGTAGTCGGCGGCGATCTTGCGCAGCGCCGCCTCGGTCACCGTGACCTCCTCGGCGCTCAACGCGGCCCGCTCCCGTTGCCGGGGCAGCAGGTAGTCGCGGGCGATCGCCACCTTGTCGTCCTCGGTGTAGCCGTCGATGTCCACCAGCTCCATGCGGTCCAGCAGCGCCGACGGGATGTTCTCCACCACGTTGGCGGTCGCCAGAAACACCACATCGGACAGGTCCAGGTCCAAATCCAGGTAGTGGTCGCGGAAGGTGTGGTTTTGCGCGGGGTCGAGCACCTCCAGCAGCGCCGCCGACGGGTCGCCGCGATAGTCGGAGCCGACCTTGTCGATCTCGTCGAGCAGCACCACCGGGTTCATCGAGCCGGCCTCGCCGATGGCGCGCACGATCCGGCCGGGCAGCGCGCCGACGTAGGTGCGCCGGTGCCCGCGGATCTCGGCCTCGTCGCGCACCCCGCCCAGCGCCACCCGGACGAATTTGCGGCCCAACGCCCGGGCCACGCTTTCACCCAGCGACGTCTTGCCGACCCCGGGCGGGCCGGCCAGCACCATCACCGCGCCGGAGCCGCGCCCGCCGACGACCTGCAGGCCGCGCTGGGCGCGCCGGGCCCGCACCGCCAGGTATTCCACGATGCGGTCCTTGACGTCGTCGAGGCCGTGGTGATCGGCGTCGAGGATCTGCCGGGCGGCCTGAAGGTCGGTGGAGTCCGCGGTGGTGACGTTCCACGGCAGGTCCAACACGGTGTCCAGCCAGGTGCGGATCCAGCCGCCCTCCGGGCTTTGTTCACTCGCGCGTTCCAGCTTGCCGACCTCGCGCAGCGCGGCCTCGCGCACGTTCTCCGGCAGGTCCGCGGCCTCCACCCGGGCGCGGTAATCGTCGGAACCGTCGGGCTCGCTCTCGCCGAGTTCCTTGCGGATCGCGGCCAGCTGCTGGCGCAGCAGGAATTCCTTTTGCTGCTTGTCCATGCCGGCCCGCACGTCCTCGGCGATCTTGTCGGTGACCTCGACCTCGGTCAGGTGGTCGCCGGTCCACTCGATCAGCACCCGCAGCCGCTCGTCGACGTTTTCGGTTTCCAGCAGCTGCCGCTTTTGCACGTCGGTCAGATACGACGCATACCCGGAGGTGTCGGCCAGCGCCGACGGGTCGGTGATCTGATTCACCACGTCGACGATCTGCCAGGCCTCGCGGCGTTGCAGCATCGCCAGCAGCAGCTTCTTGTATTCGCCGGCCAGCGCGCGGGTTTGGTCGGTGGGTTCGGCCTCGGGCACCGCGGTCACCTCGACCCACAGCGCGGCACCGGGCCCGGTGGTGCCGGTGCCGATGTGTGCCCGCCGTTCACCGCGCACCACCGCGGCGGTGCCGCCGCCGGCGATGCGGCCGACCTGCAGAATCGACGCCAGCACGCCGTGGGACGGGTAGCGGTCATCCAGGCGCGGCGCGATCAGCAGGGTGCCGGACTCGCTGGCCCGGGCGGCGTCGACGGCGGCGCGGGCGGCGTCATCGAGGGTGATCGGCACCACCATGCCGGGCAGCACGATCGGGTCGCTGACGAATAACACCGGCACTGATCTGGGTTCGGTCATCAATCCTCCAAAGTTAAGCCTGATGCGCTCAACCTCGGTGGTCGCCGGTTTGTTCCCGCGACCTTCGGCGCTCACCGGGTCGACGGCATCCCAAACACGGTAAAAAGCGCCGGATCCAGGAAGACGGTGATCCCGGCGATCCCGCCGGCACCGGTGGTGAGGACGTGGATCGAATGGGCCCGCAGGACGTGGTCGCCGCCGCGACGGTATTCGGCGACGGCGGGTTGCCCGTTCGCGCCGGTCGGGACCATCACGATGTCGCCGGCCTTGGTGAAGGCCCGCTTGACCAGGAAGGCCATCACCGCGTCTCGACCGGTGAACCAGACCGGCACCGGCGGCATTTCGAGCTTGACCTCGGCTCGCAGCAGCGCGGTGAGGGCCGCGACGTCGGCGTTTTCGAAGGCCGCACAGTAACGGTCGAGCAATTCCCGGCGCTCGGCGTCGTCGGGCTCGTCCACGCTGTCTTCGGTGGCGGCGAGCTCGGCAAGATGCGCGCGGGCCCGCTGCAGGGCGCTGTTGACCGCGGCGGGTGTGGTTTCCAGGAGCTCGGCCACCTCGGCGGCGCTGAACTGCACGACGTCCCGCAGGATCAACACGGCGCGCTGACGGGCCGGAAGCTCCTGCAGGGCGGTCGCCACCGCCAGCCGGACGCTGTGCCGTGCGGTGACCGCTGATTCGGGTGTCAACGCGTCGGGCAGCGGCTCCAGCCAGTCATGGACGCCGGCATTTGCCTCCAGCGCCGTGTCCGGGTCGACCGAGCCGGCGCCCAGCCCCGCCGGCAACACCCGGCGGGCGCGGTTCTCCAGGGCGCGCAGACACGCCGTCGTCGCGATGCGGTACAACCACGTCCGCAGCGCGGCCCGCTCCTGGAACGCCTCATAGCCGCGCCAGCCGCGCAGGTAGGTCTCCTGGACCAGATCTTCGGCGTCATACACCGAACCCAGCATGCGGTAGCAGTGGGCAATCAGCTCGGCCCGAAACGGCGCCGCCCGCTCGATGAATTCCTGCTGTGCTGGCACGGTCGTTCTCCTTCGTCGGGCAGCGGGGACGGAAACCTACCTCAGTACAGAGACACCCCGCGGGCGAAATTCATCGGTGCGCACCGATGAATCGCGGTGGGCCGGCGGATCTGAAGTAGTGCGGCCGTCGCCGCGCCCGACGCTGCACCGGCACCGTCGGGCAGATCGAACAGGAGATCGTCATGGTGAGAATTATCGACAAAACGGTTCTGGTTACCGGGGGCAATCGCGGGATCGGGCGGGCGCTGGTCGAGGACGCGTTGCGCCGCGGCGCCCAGCGCGTCTACGTCGGTACCCGGGTGCCCATGACCCACCCGGATGGCCGCGTCACGCCGCTGCCCCTGGACGTGACCGACACCGCGCAGATTCAAGCGGCCGTCGACGCGGTCGAATGTCTCGATGTCCTGGTCAACAACGCCGGCCTGGCGCTCTACGACGACTTGAGCGACCGGTCTGCGCTGGAACGCCACCTGGCCGTCAACCTCTTTGGCCCCTACGCCATGATCCAGGCCTTCTTGCCGCTGCTGACTCGGTCGGGCGGGGCCATCGTCAACAACCTGTCGGTGAATGCCCTGGCCCCGCTGCCGCTGATTCCGGCCTACTCCATCTCGAAGGCGGCCGCGTTCAACCTGACGCAATCGCTGCGCACCCTGTTGGCCGAGCGGGGCGTGACGGTTCATGCGGTGCTGACCGGGCCGGTCGACACCGATATGACTCGAGGCCTCGACATCCCGAAAAGCTCCCCAGAATCCGTCGCGCAAGCCATCTTCGACGGGCTGGAGACGGACGAGGAAGACATTTTCCCCGATCCCCTGTCAGCGTCCATGGCTGAGAGCTGGCGCGGCGGCGCGGCGAAGGCACTCGAGCGCCAAAATGCGGCGCTCGCAGAGTCAGCGTAGGGATCGATCGGCGGCCGGTCCGCTCATCGCGACGAAGATGACGCCGGCTGCCGCAGCACTTCATGGATCTGGCGGAACCGAGCCCAACATAGACAAGAAGGAAGAAAGACATGAAGCACGTCATCGTCGTTACTGGCGCGACCGGCAACGTCGGTCGCCGCGTTGCGGAGCGCCTGCTAACCGCCGGGCTGGAAGTGCGCGTCATCGCGCGGACAGCCGAGAAACTCGCCCCGCTCGGCGCGCTCGGCGCCGATGTGCGGCCGGGCAGGCTGGGCGATCCGGCCTTCCTCACACAGGTCTTTGACGGGGCGACGGCCGCCTTCCTCCTGACTCCGGCGGACTTATCGACGCGAGATGTCAACGCCGAGCAGAAGAAGAACATCCAGAGCATGGTGACGGCGATCCGCGACTCCGGCTTACCCAATGCCGTTCTCCTGAGCAGCTGGGGAGCGGAGTTGCCAGATCCGGTCGGCGGCATTGTCGGGTGTCACCATTTCGAGCTATTGCTCAAAGAGATCCCGGCCCTCAACGTCGTTTGTCTACGGCCCGTGTGGTTCATGGAGAATTTCCTGTGGAACATCGGGCTGATCAAAATGGCTGGAATCAACGGTCTGGCCATCGAGCCACGGGTCCGTTTCCCGATGATCGCAACACGCGACATCGCAGCTGCTGCGGCGAACCATCTGCAACGACTCGACTTCCGCGGTCACAGCGTCCGGTACCTCAACGGACCCCGCGATTACACGATGACCGAGGTGACGCAGATCCTGGGTGGGGTGATCGGCAAACCGCAGCTGAGATATATCAATGTCCCCGAGCGCATCCTTCGCAAGGGCGTAGTCAACACTGGCGGCCTGTCACCCAACGCAGCCGACTTGCTGATTGAAACTAACCGCGGGATCAACTCGGGACGCATCACCGCCGAGCCGCGCTCCACGTCCAACACCACGCCCACGACGCTGGAGGAGTTCGCGAAGACAACCTTCGCTCCCGCGTTCGGGGCCGTTCCCGACCCGTCGTTGTCGCGCCGACTCGCAGGACGCCTGCTTCGCAGTGTTGTCGCCTTCGACCGCGCCAACTGTGGAGGACGGCACAACCCGCACCGGTCGTCCGCGGCACCGATGAATTACGGCGGCGCCACGTATCTGCATTAGTGACCGACCATGCCGACACCAGGAGTTAGCACCATGAACGAGACGACCAACGGTCTCGCCGGGACGACGGCGATCGTCACCGGCGCAAGCCGCGGATTCGGCCGGGGCATCGCCACGGCATTGACGGCCGCCGGTGCGCACGTCGTCGGCGTCGCCCGCAGCAGCGTGTATCTCGACGAGGTACGTGACGAGTTGGGTGGCACCTTCACCGCCGTGACCGCCGACGCCGCCGATCCGGCGACGGCCAGCCGGCTCATCGACGAGCACCGGCCGCGCACGCTGGTGCTGGCCGCCGGGGCCACCCCGCGGATGGGTTCGCTGCGGGAGCAGACCTGGGAGACCTTCAGCCAGAACTGGACTGTCGACGTCGCGCAGTCATTCCACTGGATCCGCCACGCGCTGCGGCGCCCGCTGGCGCCGGGCAGTGCGGTGATCGCGATCTCCAGCGGCGCCGCCCTCCACGGATCGCCACTGAGCGGCGGCTACGCGGGGGCAAAGGCCACCGTGCGGTTCATCGCCGGCTATGCCGCCCTCGAGTCGCGGCGGGCCGGGCTGGGGATCAGCTTCACGTCCGTGCTGCCGCAGTTGACGCCGGTCACCGAGCTGGGCGCGACGGCGGTGGCCGCCTATGCCGAGTGGGAAGGAGTTGACGTCGACACCTTCCTCACGGGTCGCGGTCCGGTGCTCACCGCCGAACGGCTCGGAAAGTGTGTCGTTGAACTGGCGAGCACGGCACACTCGGACCAGCACGCCTACCTGCTCAGCGCCGCCGGCCTTGCGCCGGTGGCCTGAATACCGAAATCGAAAGGCGGACAACCCCATGAAGACACCTCCGATCGTGTCGGCAGCGGACTGGGAGGCGGCGCTGCAGCGACTGCTCGTCAAAGAAAAGGAGCTGACCCGCGCCCGCGACGCGCTGGCCGCCCTGCGTCGACGGATGCCGTGGCTGGCCGTGGAAAAGGCCTACCAGTTCGACGGGCCCAACGGCCGGGTGAGCTTGGCGGACCTGTTTGACGGCCGCCGCCAGCTGATCGTCTACCGCGCCTTCTTCGAGCCCGGCGTGGACGGCTGGCCCGACCATGCCTGCCGCGGCTGCTCGATGATCGCCGACCACGTTGGCCACCTGGCGCACCTGAACGTCCGCGACACCACGTTGGTGTTCGCCTCGCCCGCGCCGCAGCCCGACATCGAGCGGCTGAAGACGCGGATGGCCTGGCGGATGCCGTGGTACACCATCACCGACGACTTCGACACCGACTTCGGCGTCGACCAGTGGCACGGCACGAACGCGTTCATCCGCGACGGCGACCGCGTGTATCGCACCTACTTCATCAACAACCGCGGCGACGAAGCGCTGGGGAACACCTGGAGCTACCTCGACATGACCGCCCTTGGCCGCCAAGAGAACTGGGAAGACTCACCGGAGGGCTACCCGCAGAGCCCGCCGTACGAGTGGTGGGACTGGCACGACGCATACGGCGAGCACGACCCGTCGCGGTGGTTTGGCGACCCCGACCCGAACGACGCTCATGACCCGCGGCCGCCGCGCGGGTAGGCGATTGAATCCGCTGCTGTGGAGGCCGGGTCAGGCGGCCACGCTGACCGCCGGGTCGTGGGTCACCGGGAAGTTCACTGAGTTGGCGATGAAGCACGCGCGGTGGGCATCCCCATGCAAGGCGAGCGCCTTGTCTACCATCTTCGCCGCGACAACCTGCACCTGCGGGCGCAGGACGGCCGCGGTGAAGTGCCCGCCCTCGGCGGTCTCGGTCATGGTGCCCACCGGGCGATCCACATAGGAGGTGACGACCACGCCATGGACTGCGCAAAGGTGGAGGTACCAGAGCAGATGGCATTGCGAGAGCGAGGCCAGCAGCAGCTGCTCGGGATTCCAGCGGGTCGGATCACCGCGGAAGGCGGGGTCGGCGGAGCCGAGGATCGTTGGGCGCCCCTCGCTGATGACCTCGTGCTCGCGTCCGTAAACGCGGTAATTGCTGGTCCCGGTCCCGCGGTCGCCGGTCCATCGGATCTCGACGGTGTAGGTGTGCTCGACAGACATCGGTGTAGTGGCCCCCTTCTGCGGCGGAACGAATTCAGTGTCCATCAACGCCGTGGTCGCCCTGGCGAAACAGTCACCAGACGAGCCGCGATCAGGTAGGCGACAGCCGTTGCTGCAGCAGGGGGAGTCCGGGCCCGTCGAGGTGGTGCAGCAGTGCGGTGCGGCCGCTGACGGCCATCATCAGGGCGGCCGCGGGACCGCGGACTTCCGCGCCCTTGCCCCACGACCGATCAATGTCGGTGCTGTGCAACAAGATACCCCGCAGCCGGCCCAGGGGCACGAAACCAACCGGCCACGGCCCGGTCAGGAAATCCAGCGCAAGCGTCGCCAGTTCGGGGTCGGGCTCGAACGGGAGGTTAAGGGGAATCCGGATGTCGCCGCCGTGGATCAAGATATCGGTGAAGGGCGCGAGTGGCCCGACCAACGGTGGGCTCAATGGGTAATCGGCGCGCTGACGCAATGTGGTAACGATGTCGGCCGCCGGCAGCTGCGCGCGACGCCGTGCGAGCTCGTCGATCGCGCGGGCCATGCTGGCGCGGCGCAGCGCCATCCTCATCGCGACCCAGACACCGTCGGTGAGGGAGCAGGCGAGATGCGCGGCCACGGTTTTGACGTCCCAGCCCGCGCACAGGCTGGGTGTCGCCAACTGCGCATCGTCCAACCCGTCGATCAGGGTGGCGATCTGGCGCCGCTCGTTCGCGACAGCGGCGAAGATACGCTCGCGGTCCACTCCCACGATTAAGACTCTAGGCCGAGTACATCCTTCGGCGTTCGCGACTGTGCGGTTTGATACGCCAAATCGCCGAAAAGCGTACGAAACCGCACAATCGGCGCAAAGCCTATTGGCCGACGGTGGCCAATGCCCGCTGCACGCCCTCGCGTTGTTCCTCGATGGTGCGTCCGATGTCCTGCAGCAGCAACGGTTTCCGCCGCACCAACTCCTCCAGGGCGCCGCGGTCGATGTGGGCCACCGCGGTTTCGGTCAGCGCGCGGGCGGTGGTCTTGACCGGCTCGCGGGTCAGCGTGGTTTGGCCCAGGCAGTCACCCACGCTCAAGGTGTGCACCGGGATCACCGCCCCGTCGTCGCTGGTGACCGCCAACTGCACCTGCCCCTCCACCAGGCAGGTCAACTGGTCGGGGACCTCGCCGGCGGACTGCAGGGTTTCGTCGACCCCGTACCGGGTGAGCCGGAGCTGCGGCCGCAGCTGCTCTTGGTCGTCGGCGCCCAGCCGCAGCGCCGGCGCGATGACCCGCAGCGCGGCCTCGATCCGCTCTGGGGTGGCGAAGTCGTCGTCGGCCTCGTCGAGGTGCAATCCGGCGCGACGCGCCGCGTACCACAGCCAGCGCAGGAACGCCGCGCGGGCGGCGCCGTCGTCGGCGGGGGAGCGCAGCGGGATCGTGGTGGTGTAGCCGGTGCCGCCGACCGCAACACTGTGCGGCGCCGCATCGCTGCGGCGTTGCGGCAGCGCGGCGGCCACCCGGGTCAACACGACGCACACCTGGTCCGGCGGGTCGCTCACCGCGAACACGGTGTCGACCGAAATCTCGTGTGCGCCTTTGGGGCGGCTCAGGTTCGTGAAGGACGCCGCCGACAGCACCGAGTTCGGCATGATCTGCAGGCCGCTGCCGGTGCGGACGTGGGTGGCCCGCCAGTTGACCTCCACCACCCGGCCGCGCGCCGACGGGGTGTCGATCCAGTCGCCGAGCTGGAACGGCTGCTCGAACAGCACGAACAACCCGGAGATGATCTGGCCGACCGAGTTCTGCAGCGTCAGCCCGAGCACGATCGAGGTGATGCCCAGCGCGGTGAACAGTCCGCCGACGTCGGCGCCCCAGACCCGGGACAGGATCACCGCCAGCCCGACGGCGATCAGCACGAATCGCGCGACATCGAGGAAGATCGACGGCATCCGGCGCCGCCAGCTGCCCTCCGGGGCGGCCTGGAACAGGGTGGCGTTGAATCCGGACAGCACCAGGATCAGTACCGCGAAACCGAACACGGTGGCGACGATGCGCACCGGGGTGGCCTCGGCGGACACCTGGTTGGCCTTGACCAGCAGCGCCAGCAGCGCACCCAGCGGCAGCAGGTAGCTGCGGATCATCCCCACCGGGCGGGCCAGCGCGCTGCCGCGCCGGGCCAGCGCCTGCTGCAACTCGGTGAACAGCACCAGACCCACCGGCAGCCCCACGGCCACCGCCAGGGCCCAGTAAAACCAGGGGGCGTCCAGGGGGTTGGTCACGGCTGGCCCTCGGCCAGGCGCCAGATCGTCTGCTCGACCCCGTCGACGGTGACGCTGCCGGCCGCGGTGAATGCGTGGCTGTCGCCGACGGCCTCGTAGACCCGGGCGGTGACGTAGATGCCGGGTTGCGGGGACTCGTTTTTGAGCTGGTAGGCGAAGTTGACCGCCGACCCCCACATGTCGTAGGCCAGGTTGGACCGGCCGATCAGCCCGCTGGTCACCGGCCCGGTGTCGATCCCGACCCGTAAGGTCAGCGCGTTGCCGGTCTCGCTGTTGAACCGCTCGACGATGCGTTGCAACTCGGCGGCGAAGTCCACCGCGCGCCGCGCGCTGTCCAGCCGCGGCACGCTGAGCCCACAGCTGGCCAGATACCAGTTGTGCATGGTTTGCACCGGCTCGATGCCGGTGCTCTCGGCGGCCGCATCGAACTGGCGGACCAGCTTGTTGACCACCGACAGCGACTCCTCGCAGGCCAGCCCGGCCGACAATTCGTCGAGATGGTCGGTCTCGGCGGCGATCACGGTGAGGTTCTGGTGCTCGATCGCGATGGATTCTTCGCCCTCGCGGTAGCGCTGCACGGCCGGCTCCGGCATCACCGACAACAACAGCCGGTCGTTTTCCCGGCGCTGCTCGTTGATCAGCTCCTGCTTGAGGGTGAGGTTGCGGCCCATGTCGTTGAACGCCACGGTCAGATCCCCCAACTCGTCGCGGGACAGCACCGGCAGCCGGACGTCGTAGTCGCCGGCGCTGATCTGGTGCGCCCCGGCCATCAGCTGGCGCACCGGTCGGACGAAGATCCGGGCCAGCAGCATGGCGGCCACGCACACCAGGAAGATGATCACCGCCGTGGAGACCACCAGGGTCTGGGTGAACGCGGCCACCGGCGCGAACGCCTCGGCGGAGTTGATCTTGGCCACGATGTTCCACCGCAGCCCGGTCAGCTCCAGCGGGGCATAGGCCTGCAGGGTCCGGCGGCCGAGATAATCCCGGGTGATCACGGTGCCGCGCTGGCCTTGGGCCGCCAGCCGGGTGGACTCGGTGGCCACCGGTTGCACCAGGGTGGTGCCGTGTTGCCGGATGGCTTTGGCGGCGACGTCCGGCGGGGTGCCGGCCCGCACCACGTCGCGCCGGTAGGCCTCGGGGTCCTCCAGGAACAGCCGCGAATCCGACCGCATCAGGTTGTCCGGACCGACCAGAAACGTTTCCCCGGTCTTGCCCATGCCGGCGGCTTGCCAGTCCCGGTCGACGGTCATCAGCCGGTTGATCTTGCCGATCGGGAACTCCAGCGCCAGCACCCCCACCCGACGGTCCGGCCCGTCGATGGGCACCGATAGCCACGCGGTGGGTTGCCCGACCGGCTCGTACTCGGCGAAGTCGGTGACCCCGACGTAGTCGACGGCGCGGGCGTTCATCGTGGTTCGGTACGCCTCGGCGAGATTGCTGTCCCGGTAGGGGCCGGAAAAGATGTTGGTGCCCAGGTCGACGTTTTTGTAGGCGGAGTAGACGACGTTGCCCCGGGTGTCCAGCAGCAGCGCGTCCTCGAAACTGGAGCGGCTCACGATGGTCCGGAAAAAGTCGTTGTAACGGGCGTTGGCGGCCGTCCAGGCGCTGCCGTCGCCGGCGTCATCGACCTTGATCGCCGCCGCGCGGTCGGTGAACGGGGCGGTGTAGTGGGCTTGCAGATACTTTTGCGCATTGGTGTTGGGCAGCAGCGAGTTGATCTGCACCTTGGTGCCGGTTTCGGCTTCCTCGCGTTTGCCCAGGTGGTTTTGGTAGAAGCTGCGCAGCGCCTGGTCTTGGGCCGGGTCGACGGGCGCGTCCGCCAGCTGATCGAGCCCGGCGGCAAACGCCCCGATCGCGTTCGCGCAGGTGGTGTCGTGGGTGTAGATGATCAGGGTGTCCTTGAGGTCCTTGAGCTGGGCCTGCAGCTGGCGCGCCTGGGCGGCGCGGATCTGGGTCAACCGGTCCAGCGCGGCCGCCTCCAACGATTGGCGCCCGGATCGGAAACCGATGACACCGACCACCGCGGCCGACAGCACACTGGTGGCCAGCAGCATCAACAGCAGCTTGGACTGGATGCTGATGCCGCGGCGCCGCTGACGTCGGCGCCGCAGTTTGCGGGCGAGGCTGGTCTCGGGTGCGTCGCGGCCTGCGGAGGTGGCGGTCATCAGGTCCTTCACGATCGGCGAGCGCGGCATCCGTTTCGACAGTAGTGCCAACCGGCGGGGCGCCCCCGCGTTACCGGTGAATCGAGGTCACGCCCGCACCCGGATGTGCGACGGTAAACGTCATGGCCGACCCGTATGACCTGTGGCGCTTCGTCGACGCGCAGGACCGCGTGTACGCCGGCGTGCTGGCCGAGTTGCGCGCCGGCCGCAAGCGCACCCACTGGATCTGGTTCGTCTTCCCGCAGCTGCGCGGGCTGGGTAGCAGCGCGATGGCCGACCGCTACGGCATCGGGTCGCTGGCCGAAGCTCGGGCCTACCTGAGCCATGACGTGCTGGGGCCGCGGCTGCATGAGTGCGCCCGGCTGGTCAACGGGGTGTCCGGCCGGTCGATCGAGGACATCTTCGGCTGGCCCGACAACCTCAAGGTCCGCTCGTCGATGACGTTGTTCGCCCGCGCCGGCGCCGACAACGCCGATTTCGTCACGCTGCTGGACCGCTATTACGGCGGGCAGCAGGATCCGGAGACGCTGGCCCGGCTGGCCGAATAGCCCCCGCTCACACCGGGCGCAGGATCCGCCAGCCGTGCGGTTCGACCGTCAGCTCGGTGACCACCTGCTGCGGCGGCGCGCCGCTGCCGGCCAGCACCTCCGCCCGCGCGGTGCCCAGGTCAGCCAACGCCACGTGCAGCGGGGCATCGTCGACGTTGAGGGCCACGATCAGCGCCTGGTCGCCGTGGCGGCTCCGGTAGATGTAGCGCCGGTTGTCCAGCCGCAGCGCCGTGGTGGACGCCTCGTAGAGCCACGGGTGCCGCCGCCGCAGCCCTATCAGGTACTGGTGCAGCGCCCGGATCTCCGCGTCCCGCCCGGCTAATTGGGCTGGGGGAGAGCCGAACTCGGGGCGCACCGCGTCGTCGCCGCCGGCCCGCTCCTCTTTGACGCCGCGATAGCCGAACTCGTCGCCGGCGTACAGGCTGGGGATGCCGCCGATGGTCATCAGGATCACTAGGGCCTGGGCCATGTGCTCGGGGTGCTCGAGCCGGCTGGCGATCCGGGTGACGTCATGGTTGCCGATGAAGGTCAGCGGCGCGAAGCTGGCCAGAAAGGCGTTGTGGCGCTGCATCGCCCAGTCCAGCTCGAAGAAGTTGGCGTCGTTGAGGCTGCTCCAGATCGCCTTCCACAGCTCGTACTGGGTGGCGGAGTCGAAGCCGGCGTCGCGCACCGTCGCGGCGTAGTCGCCGTGGATCAGTTCGCCGACGAACCAGGCATCCGGGTGCCGGTCCCGGACCCGCGGCAGCACCGTAGCCCAGAACGGTTGCGGCACGGCGTAAGCCGCGTCGAGTCGCCAGCCGTCGGCGCCGCGGCCCAGCCAATGGGTCATCACGTCGACGGTGTAGTCCACCACATCGGGATTGTCGTGGTTGAGGGTGATCAGCTCGGGGTGGCCCTCGAAGGTGTGGAAGGTGCCGCGATCTCGGCGAAACCAGCGGGCCGCCGTGTCGTTGTGCAGCGCGCGCCGATACCGGGGGAAGTCGAGCCCGACGTGGTTGAACACGCCGTCCAGCAGCACCCGCAGGCCGCGCCGGTGGGCCTGCTCGATGAGGTGGTCGAAGTCGGCGTCGTCGCCCAGCCGCGCGTCGATGCGGTAGTGGTCGGTGGTGTCGTAGCCGTGCGTGCGCGCGGCGAACACCGGCCCCAGCGCCACCCCCGAGGCGCCCAGTTCGACGGCGTGGTCGAACCAGTCGGCGACCCGGCGCAGCCGGTGCTCGTCCGGCTGCGGTGGCGTCTGCGCGGGAAACGCGCCGACAAAGCCCAGCGGATAGACCTGCCACCAGATGGCGTGCCGGGTCCAGGCCGGCGGCGTCACGGCTGGTACGCGGCCTGGTACAGGGCCTTGATCTCGTCTTCGAGCTGCGGCGCGGGACCGTCGACGACCGCCTTGGGGGCCACGGTGGTGATCGGCAGCGGCGACACCGGCGGTCGCGGGGCGCCCCACTCGGCGAGCCATTGACCCAGCTGCGCGGCCGACGTCGCGTACACGATGCGGCCCAAACCGACCCAGGCGTGCGCGGCCGCGCACATCGGGCAGTGCTCGCAGGAGGTGTAGACAGTGGCGCGGATGCGGCGCACCGGCGCCAGGTTCGCCGCCGCCCAGCGGGCGATGGCGAACTCCGGATGTTGGGTGGGGTCCCCGTCGCCGGAGCGGTTGTAGTCCTCGAACAGGATGGCGCCGTCGGCGCCGACCAACATCGAACCGAACGGTGCATGCCCCTCGTCGAGCGCGGCGCGGGCTAACTCGACGCAGCGGCCCAAGCGGTCCAGGTCGGTGTCGCTAACTGCCACGAATCCGCAGTCTACGTCGGCCCACCCAGTGCGCGAGCGTGCGTGTCCCCGGCCGACACGCCGAGCTAAAACCCGGGTTTGCGCACGCTCGCCAGTGACGGGCCCGAAAAGCGGGGAAGGGGTGTGTCAGTGGCTGACACACCCCTTCCCGATGAGTAGCGAGGGTTACCCGACGAGGTCGGCCAGGGTCTCGGCGGCGGTGATCGCCTGCGCCACCCCGGCGACGATGGAGGCCGCCTTGAGCGCCTCGAAAATCGTCTCCCGGTCGACGCCGGCCTCGCGCAGCGTGTGCTCATGGGCGGCCACGCAATGCCCGCATCCGTTGATCGACGACACGGCGAACGACCACAGCTCGAAGTTCGCCTTGTCCACGCCGGGGTTGCCGATGATGTTCATCCGCAGCCCGGGACGCAGGTCGTCGTAGGCGCCGTCGAGAAACCCTCGACCACGGTAGAACACGTTGTTCATCCCCATGATCGAGGCGGCGCCCAGTGCCGCCTGGTAGGCCTCGGCGGAGAGCGTGTCGGCAGCCTCGGCGCCGATCTCGGCCAGCACCTTGGCATTTCGCGTCGCCGCCGCACTGGCCAGCAGGGTGCCCCAGAGCTGTTCCTCGTTCAACGCCGTGGTTCGGGTGATCGAACCCAGGTTGAGTTTGAGGTCCTTGGCGTATTCGGGCAGTGCCTCTTTGAGGTTGTCGACACCCATCACGGCCTCCTTAGGCAGATGCTTTGAGCAGCTCGCCGGCGTCGAGCGTCGGGTCGCCCTTCTTCCAGTTGCACGCGCACAGCTCGTCGGACTGCAGCGCGTCGAGCACCCGCAGCACCTCGTCGACGTTGCGGCCCACCGAGCCGGCGGTCACCGACACGAACTGGATCTCGTTGTTGGGGTCGACGATGAAGGTCGCGCGGTCGGCGACACCGTCGGCGTTGAGCACGCCCGCCGCCTCGGCCAGCTCCCGCTTGAGGTCCGACAGCATCGGGAACGGCAGCTTCTTGAGGTCCTCGTGCTGCGCGCGCCACTGGAAGTGCACGAACTCGTTGTCGATGGAGGCGCCCAGCACCTGCGCGTCACGGTCGGCGAACTCGTCGTTCAGCTTGCCGAACGCGGCGATCTCGGTCGGGCACACGAAGGTGAAGTCTTTGGGCCAGAAGAAGATCACCCGCCACTTGCCGGGGTGGTCGTCGCTGGAGATCGTGGTGAAGTAGTCCTCGGGCTGCTTCGCGTCGACCTTCGACAGGTCGCCCGCGATGAGGGCGGTGAGCCGGTAGGCGGGGAACTGATCACCGATGGTCAGCAGTGCCATGTCACTCCTTCGTCGTTGAAATCATCGTGGAAATCTCTGCGCGTCCTCGCGCGCACCTTCCATTCTGGACCGAGTCCAGTCTAAACGAAAGGTGATATTTCCCACTATACTCATCGGCATGACCGATAAGAGTTATCAGCCCACGATCGCCGGATTACGGGCCTTCGTGGCGGTGGCCGAAAAACATCACTTCAGCGGTGCCGCAACCAGTCTCGGCGTCAGCCAGTCAACGCTGTCGCAGGCGCTGTCGGCGCTGGAATCGGGCCTGGGCGTCCAGCTGGTCGAGCGGTCCACCCGGCGTGTCTTCTTGACAACGGAGGGTAGGCAGCTGCTGCCGCGCGCGCAAGCCGTGATCGAGGCGGTGACCGCGTTCACCGCGGCCGCCGCGGGCTCCGCCGATCCGTTGCAGGGCAGCATGCGGTTGGGTCTGATCCCCACGGTGGCGCCCTACGCGCTGCCCGCCGTGCTGGCCGGGTTGGCGGACCGGCTGCCCGGGTTGACGCTGCGGGTGATCGAGGATCAGACCGAGCGGCTGCTGACCGCGCTGCGCGAGGGCGCGGTGGATGCCGCGTTGATCGCATTGCCGGCCGACACCACCGGGGTCACCGAGATCGCGATCTACGATGAGGATTTCGTGTTGGCGCTGCCCCCCGGTCACCCGCTGACCGGCAAGAAGCGGGTGCCGCCGACCGAGTTGGCGCAGCTGCCGCTGCTGCTGCTCGACGAAGGCCACTGCCTGCGCGATCAGGCGCTCGACGTGTGCCGGATGGCCGGGGTGCGTGCCGAGTTGGCCAACACCCGGGCGGCCTCGCTGGCCACCGCCGTGCAATGTGTGACCGGGGGGCTCGGGGTCACCTTGATCCCGCAGACCGCGGTGTCGGTGGAGGCCGAGCGCACCCGGCTGGGCCTGGCGCAGTTCGCCACGCCCCGCCCGGGCCGGCGCATTGGGCTGGTGTTTCGGTCCTCCAGCGGCCGCGACGAACCGTACCGACGGCTGGCCGGGATCATCGGCGAGTTGATCAGTGCCGACCAGCAGGTGCGCCTGGTGCGGTAGCACCGCGTTTAAACTCCCGCCATGGAGCTGGGCCGGCGCGAGTTCCTCACCCTCGGCGGTGCGGCGGTGTTGGGCGGGCTGGCCGGCGCGACGGCCGCGTGCCAGCGGGCGCCGGCCGGCAACGCCGACTACACGCTGCGGATCGGGACCGGTCTGGTGGACCTCGGCGCGGATCGGATCGTCTCGACGACGCTGTACAACGGCCAGTTCCCCGGCCCGCTGCTGCGGTTCACCGAGGGCACACCGGTGATCGTCGACGTGCACAACGACACCGACACCCCCGAACAGGTGCACTGGCACGGCCAAACCCTGCCCGTCGATGTGGACGGCTCGGCCGAGGAGGGCACCCCGTTCATTCCCGCCCACGGCATGCGGCGGCTGCGGTTCGTGCCGGGGCCGGCCGGGCTGCGCTTCTACCACACCCACCTGGTCGCCGGGGCCGACCTGAGTTTGGGGGCGTACTCCGGTCAGGCCGGGCCCGTCTACATCGAACCCAAGCGGCACCCGGGCGCCTACGACCAGGAGGTGTTCTTAACCCTCAAGGAATTCGCCCCCACCCTCAACCGCTCCGGCGATATGGGCACCGATTACCTGGCCGGTCCGCAAGACCCGCGGCTGCGTGACACCGGCGAGGCGGCGCTGGCCCACGCCCGGGCGCGCGGCCTGCCGCTGGGATTTGATCTCGATTACGGCGTGGGCGCCGTCAATGGGCGCGCGCTGGGGCACGGCGACCCGATCCGGGTCAAACCCGGTGATCGGGTGCTGCTGCAGGTGCTCAACGCCAGCGCCACCGAAACCCGCAGCCTGGCGCTGCCCGGGCACACCTTCACCGTCGTCGCCCTGGACGGCAACCCGGTGCCGAAACCCGCGCCGGTGCCGGTGCTGTGGCTCGGCGCCGCCGAACGCGTCACCGCGCTGGTCGAGATGACCACCCCCGGCGTGTGGGTGCTGGGCGACACCGACGATGAGGACCGAGCCAACGGCATGGGCATCGTCGTCGAATACGCCGGCGCCACCGGCCCGCCGCAGTGGGCGCCGCCGCCGCCATTCCGCTGGGACTACCGGCTTTTCGCGCCATCGGCAACCACCCCATCGCCGCCCGATCAGGTGATCGACATGCTGTTCGAGCGGCAGGACGCCGCCGACCACGGCTTCGACGTGTGGACGATCAACGGCCAGCGCTTCGCGATGCAGTCCGGGCGGCCCCGGTTCGCCGTCGACCACGGCAAGCGCTACCGGCTGCGCCTACGCAACGCCAGCGACAGCAACCACCCGATCCACCTGCACCGGCACACCTTCGAGATCACCCACATCGCCGGCACTCCCACCGCCGGCGTCCGCAAGGACGTCGTGATGCTGGGCAGCTACCAGACCGCCGAGATCGACTTCACCGCCGACCAACCCGGCAAGTCACTGTTTCACTGCCACAAACAATCCCACATGGACTTCGGGTTCATGGCACTGATCGACTGCAGCTGACCGGTATCAGATCAGATCGGCGATCAGCGGACCGAGGTTGTAGGTCACCACGACGGCGAAGGCGCCGAAGGCTAACTGCCGCAACGCCGCCCACCACACCGGTTTGCCGGTGAATCGGGCGGCCAGCGCACCGGCGATCAGCTGGCCGACGCCGGCGCACACCAGCCCCACCCACAGCAGGTCAAAACCGAGGATGTAGGGAATCAACGGGATGACGGCGCCGACGGCGAACGTCGCAAACGAGGACACCGCGGCCAGCCGGGCCGACGGCTTCTCCCGCGGGTCGACACCGATCTCCAACGCCATGTGGAAGTTGACCGCGCTGTCCTCGTCGCGGTGGATCTCCTCGCTGGCCTGGTGCGCAGTCTGTTCGGACACGCCGATGGCGACCAGCATGTCGACCAACTCGGCCCGCTCGGCGTCGGGATGCGAGTGGAAAGCGCGGCGCTCGACGGCCACCTCCGCGTCGATTTGTTCGTTGGCCGTGGTCACCGACGCGTACTCACCCAGCGCCATGGAGAACGCCCCGGCCAGCAGGCCGGCGACACCGCTGACTTCGACGGCGTCGGCGCTGGCGGTGGCGGCCACCGCGGCGATCAGCGCGGTGTTGCTGACCAATCCGTCCATCGCGCCGAACGTCGCCGCCCGCAGCCAGCCGCCGCTGACGTCGGTGTGCACATGATCGAAGTCGTGGGGGAGTCGACCTAACGGACGACCGGCAGCTGCGTCGGACATGGCGACATTCAAGCACCGCGAGCCCTCCGATTAGGCTGCACCCGTGACGCTGCAGATCGACGACACCAACCGGGTGCGCACCCTGACCCTGAACCGGCCCGAGGCGCTCAACGCGTTCAACGAGGCCCTCTATGACGCCACTGCCGAGGCGCTGCTGGCCGCCGCCGACGATCCCGAGGTCGCGGTGGTGCTGCTCACCGGCGCCGGGCGGGCGTTCAGCGCCGGCACCGACCTGGCCGAAATGCAGGCCATGGTGACCGATCCGGATTTCACCCCCGGCCGGCACGGATTTCGGGGCCTGATCGAGGTGCTCAGCGGGTTCCCCAAGCCGCTGATCTGTGCGGTGAACGGCGTCGGCGTCGGGATCGGCACCACCATCCTCGGCTATGCCGACCTGGCCTTCATGTCGTCGACCGCGCGGCTCAAATGCCCGTTCACCAGCCTGGGGGTGGCACCCGAAGCGGCCTCGTCCTATCTACTGCCGCAACTGGTGGGCCGGCAAAACGCGGCCTGGCTGTTGATGTCCTCGGAATGGGTGGACGCCGACGAGGCGCTGCGGATGGGGCTGGTGTGGAAGGTTTGCGCGCCCGAGGACCTGCTGGCCGACGCGCGCCGGCACGCCGAGGTCCTGGCCTCCCGGCCCATTTCCAGCCTGATGGCGGTCAAGCACACCATGGTGGAGCCGACCCGCGGCGAGATCGCCGCCGCCAGCGCGCGGGAAAACGCCCACTTCGCCGAGCTGTTGGGCGGCCAAGCCAACGCCGCGGCGTTGGCCGATTTCACCGGCCGAGGTAGCTGAACTGCGCGACGCTGCGCTCGTCGTCCACCGAAACGCAGTCGCTGTCCAGGCAATTGGGCGCCGTTTTCGACTCGGCGGCGATGATCGCCCGCAGGGTGCGTCGGCACCGGCCGCAATCGGCGCCGGCACCGCATTCGGCGGCGATCTGCTTGGAGGTGCAGGCCCCGCGGGCCACCGCGTCGCAGATGGTTTGGCTGGTGGCTCCCACGCACAGGCACACGTACATCAGCGGGCCACCTCCGTGCTCATGACGTGGGCCAGCTTTCCGACGAACAGGCTCGGGTACGCGCCGATCCCGGCTCCGGACATCCACTCCGCGGCCGCGTCGGGATGATCGATCCAGCGCTGAGCGCTGGCGAGGCTGTCGATCTCCAACAGGGTCATCACTTCCTGCCCGTCGTCGAGGGCCCGATAGAGCCAGACTTTGCGTACCCCGGCGTCGCGGAACCGATCCAGCCCGCCGTGGACCTTGACCATCAGCTCGGCGACGTCGTCGACGGTCGAGACCGCGCCGACGATCACCCCGGCCGGGACGGTGTCGGTCGCCGATGCCGTCAGATCGATCTTTTCCAGCACCTCGCCGGCGAATATCGCGGGCAGGTCGCTGACGCCAATGAGGTCAAACCATTCAAATACCGCGGGGGACCGCAACAATTCCTGCACCGATTCGCGATGGCGAATTCCCATTGTCACCAGAACTCGACCCGGTTCCCAGATCGAGTGGTACATCACCACATGGTGGGCGCCCAGCGCGACCAGCGGCGAGCGGCCCTCTTTGATCAATGACCACATTCGGTCGACGTCATTAATGCGGTAGTCCGCCGCCAGCACCAGCGAATGCAATTCGGGGCCGTTTTCCACGCGCCCGCAGCCGGGTGCGCCAGCACCGTTGGGGGATCGCACAGGCCTCATGTTAGCCGAGTCTAACCTAAGTCGACTTAGTGGAGTCTAACCTAACACCGACACGCCCGTGAGCAGCGAAGATGTCATCCGGCGCCGCAGCGGGGTCGCCGCGGGCGCCGGCGGTAGCGGCCCGCGGCGCGTCGTCGCCAAACGGCCTGCCGACGGCCACCACCTGCACTAGATTGAAAGCGCCACGACCGGCGGCGCACAGCCCAGCCCGCTTGTCGCGGCGCCCCGTGCGACAGCCTCAATATGTAGGGAGAGATCATGCAAGGTGATCCTGATGTTCTGCGCCTGCTCAATGAACAATTAACCAGCGAACTTACCGCCATCAACCAATATTTTTTGCATTCCAAGATGCAAGACAATTGGGGTTTCACCGAACTGGCGAGTCATACCCGCGACGAGTCGTTCGAGGAAATGCGGCACGCCGAAGACGTCACCGACCGAATTCTGCTGCTCGATGGGCTACCCAACTATCAGCGCATCGGATCGCTGCGGATCGGCCAGACCCTGCGCGAGCAGTTCGAGAGCGACCTGGCGCTGGAACTCGAGGTGGTGAACCGCCTCCGGCCCGGCATCATCATGTGCCGCGAGAAACAGGACGCCGTCAGCGCGAACCTGCTGGAGAAGATCCTCACCGACGAGGAAGGCCACATCGACTACCTGCAAACCCAGCTGGAGCTGATGGACAAACTAGGCGAGGCGCTGTACTCGGCGCAGTGTGTCTCTCGACCCCCGAGCTGACGCCGGGCCCCGTCGGCAAGGCGCTTCTGGTTAGCATCGGTCGCTGACGGAAGGACGCTATGACCGGATCGAGGACACCCGCGGCCGCCGCGGCGGGTCCCGAACCCGGCCACGCGCCGCTGAGCCCGCAGCGACGCAACCTGATCTTCACCGCGATCGTGCTCGGCATGCTGCTGGCGGCGCTGGACCAAACGATCGTCGCGACCGCGTTGCCGACCATCGTCGCCGACCTGGGCGACGCGGGGCATCAGTCGTGGGTGGTGACCAGCTACCTGTTGGCGTCCACGATCGTCACCGTGCTGGTCGGCAAGCTCGGGGACCTGTTCGGCCGCAAAACGGTGTTCCAGACCGCGGTGGTCTGCTTTGTGATCGGTTCGGTGCTGTGCGGACTGTCGCAGTCGATGCTGATGCTGGTCGGGGCGCGGGCGCTGCAGGGCGTCGGCGGCGGCGGGATCACCGTGACGGCCACCGCGTTGATCGGTGAAGTCATTCCGCTGCGGGAACGCGGCCGCTACCAGGGCATGTTGGGTGCGGTGTTCGGCGTGAGCTCGGTGGTTGGGCCGCTGCTGGGCGGCTACTTCACCGACTACCTGACCTGGCGGTGGGCGTTTTGGGTCAACGTGCCGATCTCGGCGGTCGTCATCGTGGTGTCCGGGGCGGCCATCCCGGCGCTGGCCCAACGCGCGAAACCGGTGATCGACTACCTCGGCATCGCGCTGGTGGGGCTGGGCGCCGCCGGCCTGACCCTGGCCACCAGCTGGGGCGGCACCCGGTATCCGTGGGGGTCGGCGACGATCGTCGGGCTGTTCGTCGGCTCCGCGGTGGCGCTGGGGGCGTTCGTGTGGGTGGAAAGCCGCGCGGCCGCACCGATTCTGCCCACCCGACTGTTCGCCAGCCCGGTGTTCACCGTGTGCTGCGTGTTGGCGTTCGTGGTCGGGTTCGCGATGCTGGGGGCGCTGACCTTCCTGCCCACCTACATGCAGTACGTCAACGGTGTCTCGGCGACCACCTCGGGTCTGCGCACGCTGCCGATGGTGGTCGGCATGCTGATCACCTCGACGGGCAGCGGAACCGTGGTCGGCCGCACCGGCCGGTACAAGATCTTCCCGGTGGCCGGGACGGCCCTGATGGCGCTGGCCTTTGTGCTGATGTCGCGGATGGATGCCGCCACCCCGGCGCTGCTGCAATCGGTGTACCTGCTGGTGCTGGGTGCCGGCATCGGGTTGTCCATGCAGGTGCTGGTGCTGATCGTGCAAAACACCTCCAATTTCGACGATTTGGGGGTGGCGACCTCGGGGGTGACGTTCTTCCGCACCATCGGCAGTTCGTTCGGCGCCGCGATCTTCGGGTCGCTGTTCTTGAACTTCCTCGATTCGCGGATGGGGGCGGCGCTGCGCGCCAGCGGCGCCCCCGCCGAGGCGGCCAGCTCCCCGGCGGCGCTGCACCGGCTGCCCGGCGGGCAGGCCGCGCCGATCGTGGCGGCCTACGCCGGCGCGCTCGGGCAGGTGTTCTTGTGGGCGGCGCCGGTCGCGGTGGTTGGGTTCATCCTGGCGCTGTGCCTGCGCGAGGTCCCGCTGCGCGATCTGCACAGCAACGCCGCCGATCTCGGCGACGGGTTCGGGATGCCGACCGACGAAACCTCGGATGCGCTGCTGGAGATCGCGATCGGACGGCTGCTGCGCGGCGCCCCGGGGGTGCGGTTGCGCAGCATCGCGCTGCGGCCCGACTGCGACCTCGACGTCGCCGCGCTGTGGGGGGTGTTGCGGATCCACCGCTACATCCAGACCTACCGGGCGGCGCGGTTGTCCGAGATCGGCGACGACCTGCGCGTGCCCTACGAGGTGCTGGAACCCGTCTTCGACCGGCTGGTCGACACCGGCTACGCGCTGCGCGACGGCGACAACCTGGGGCTGACCCGCGCCGGGCTCGCCTACGTCGATTTCGTGTCCCGGCTGATCCACGAATGGGTGCTCGACAAGCTGTCCCGGTCGGCGAGCTTCCAGGGCCGCCCGGACCGGGCGGCCGTCGATGCCGCGTTGGAGCGGATCTCGCAACAGCTTCTGGCCCAACGCGATTGGGATGCCCGGGATCAGCTCACCGGCAGCGGCCATCGAGATTGAATCCGCGCAGGCGAACTTCGAGTGGCGCCCTGCGTGCGATCAATCTCGACGCTGCAACGGCCAAAAAGACGGCATCGCGTGGCGTAGCATCACGGCCATGAGCCGAATCGGAACCTTCGCCGACGACGACCTTTCCGGCTGGTTCGTCAAATCCCCGGAACTCGGCGGCGCGCTGGCCGGCCTCAGCGACGCCGTCTACAACCGCAGCCGGCTGCCGATGCGCACCCGCGAACTCGCCCGGATGGTGATCGCGCACGACAACGAATGCGCGGTCTGCGTCAACACCCGCGACGCCGACGGGCCCGCCGCCGGGGTGGACGAGGAGCTCTACGAGCACGTCGCGCAGTGGCGCACCTGGCCCGGCTACAGCGCCCAGGAACGGTTGGCGGCCGAGTTCGCGCACCGCTTCGCCACCGAGCACACCGTGCTGCGCGACGACGAAGACTTCTGGGCCCGTGCCGCCGAGCACCTCTCCGAGGAGCTGCTGGCCGACTTGGCGTTGTCGTGCGCGCTGTGGCTGGGCATGGGGCGGGTGCTGCGGACCCTGGACCTCGGCCAGGCCTGCAGCCTCACCCTGCCCAGCCGGGTGTGACCCGCCCGGCCGCGCCGCTGGCCGCCGCGGCGATCGCCCAGCTCGAATCCGAAGGGGTGGAGGCGGTCATCGGCACCGTGGTGAATCCGGCCGGGCTCACCCAAGCCAAGACCGTGCCGCTGCGCCGGACCAACACCTTCGCCGACCCCGGGCTGGGCGCCAGCCCGGTCTGGCACGGCTTCGCCATCGACCGGACCGGGATCGCGTTCACCGACCAGGTCGGCGTGGTGGGGGACCAGCGCATCCGCATCGACCTGTCGGCGCTGCGGATCATCGGCGACGGGTTCGCGTGGGCGCCGGGCGCGTTCTTCGAGCAGGACGGCAGCCCCGTCCCGGCGTGCAGCCGGGGCACCCTGCGCCGGGTGGAGGCCGCGCTGGCCGAGGCCGGGATCGAGGCGGTAGTCGGTCACGAAATCGAGTTCGTCCTGGTGAATCCGGACGGAACGCGGCTGCCATCGCCCCTGTGGGCGCAGTACGGTGCGGCCGGCCTGCTCGAGCATGAGACCTTTATCCGCGACATCATCGCCACCGCCGCCACCGCGGGGGTCGGCGTCGAACAGATCCACCCGGAGTACGGGGTCAACCAGTTCGAAGTTTCGCTGACCCCGCAGTCGCCGGTCGCCGCCGCCGACCAGCTGGTGCTGACCCGGATCATCATCGGGCGGGTCGCCCGCCGGCACGGGCTGCGGGTCAGCCTGTCACCGACCCCGTTCACCGACGGCGTCGGATCCGGTGCCCATCAACACTTCTCGCTGACCAAGGCCGGGAAGCCACTGTTCTCCGGGGGCGACGGCACCGGCGGCATGACCCCCGAGGGCGAAAGCGCGCTGGCCGGGCTGCTGCACGGGCTGCCCGAAGCGCAGGGCATCCTGTGCGGATCCATCGTGTCCGGGCTACGGCTGCGGCCGGGGAACTGGGCCGGCGCGAACCTGTGCTGGGGCACCGAAAACCGGGAAGCCGCACTGCGTTTCGTGCACGACGGGCCCGGTGCCCCGGCCGGCGGCAACGTCGAGGTAAAAGTGGTCGACGCCTCGGCCAACCCGTATCTCGCCTCGGCAGCGATCCTGGGCCTGGCGCTGGACGGCATCGGGCAGGGCGCCGTGCTCCCGGAGGAAACCACGGTGGACCCGGCAACACTGCCCGACCTCGACCACGGCAGGTTGGCCAGCACCCAGGTCGAAGCCCTTACCGCGCTGGAGAACTCGGGGCGGCTCCGCAAAATCCTCGGCGATCCGGTGATCGACCTGCTGGTCGCCGTGCGCCGCCTGGAGCACGACCGGTACGCCGACCTGGACCCCGAGGAGCTCACCGAGAAGTTCCGGATGGCCTGGAGTGTGTGACGGTGTCGGCGCTGGCGGACCACATCGCCACGGTGGGATTGATCGATCAGCATGCCCACGGCTGTTGGGTCACGGCCGGCGACCGGCGACGGTTTGAGAACCGGCTCAACGAGGCCAACACCGAGCCGCTGGCCGCCTTCGACTCCGGTTTCGACTCACAGCTGGGGTTCGCGGTGCGCGCCCGCTGCGCCCCGCTGCTGGGGCTGCCCAGACACGTTGACCCCGAGCGGTATTGGCAGCGGCGCAGCCAGTCCGACGAAGCCGAGGTGGCCCGGACGTTCCTGGGCGCGGCGGGTGTCACCGACTGGCTGGTCGACACCGGGCTCGACGAGGTAGCCGACGTGGCGACCATGCGCGCGCTGTCCGGGGACCGCGCGCACGAGGTGGTGCGGCTCGAGCAGGTGGCCGAGCAGGCCGCGGCGGCGCCCGGCGATTACGCCGCGGCCTTCGAGGACATCCTGCAGCGGCGCGCCGCCACCGCGGTCGCCACCAAGTCGATCCTGGCGTACCGGGCCGGGTTTGCCGGGGATCTGAGCGCGCCGTCGGCGGCGCAGGTCAGCCGGGCCGCCGCGCGGTGGCGCGACAACGGCGGTGTCCGGGTTTGCGATCCGGTGCTGCTGCGGTTCGGGCTGCATTGTGCGCTGCGGCTGGGGAAGCCGCTGCAGTTGCACGTCGGCTTCGGGGACCGCGACGCCGACCTGCGCACCGCCAACCCGCTGTATCTGCGGGAGTTCCTGCAGCAGGCCGGCGACACACCGATCGTGTTGCTGCACTGCTATCCGTACGAGCGGGAGGCCGGCTACCTCGCGCAGGCGTTCAACCACGTCTATGTGGACGGCGGGTTGACCATCACCCATTTGGGGGCGCGCGCCCCGGCGTTCATCGCCCGGCTGGTGGAGCTGGCGCCGTTCCGCAAGATCGTGTACTCCTCGGACGGGTACGGGCCGGCCGAACTGCATTACCTGGGCGCGGCGTTGTGGCGCACGGGTCTGCACCGGGTGTTGCAGGGTTTCGTCGAGGACGGCGAGTGGAGCGAGGCCGACGCCATCCGGGTGGTGGACCTCATCGCCCGCGGCACCGCGGCGCGTATTTACCGGATTTGACGCGGCGGTGTGCCTATTGGACGCGCTGAGTGTGCATTGAGGGCGTCGAGTGTGCGTCCAGGGCGGAGATTCCGCGAAAATCCCGCCCTGGACGCACACTCGGCGTCGCGGTGGCACACTTGAGTCCCGAGTTGGCTCTATTTAGAGTGCCCTCACCGTTCTCACGTGCATCACCAGTCGCTGGCTAGCGGAATAGTGCCTTGTCGAATTGGATATCGCCGCTGATATCAACCCGTTTTTGTGCCCGTGTCGCTGTCCGAGGCGGCCACGCGGCACGTGCCGCGGAACCACCGATCGGGCCACCGCGACGGGTGATATCACCTACGCCATCCGATTCCGCAAGCATGACATGGTCGAGAGACGGTGCCGGTGTGACCAGTGTGGCTGTCCGCAACGTGTCGCTGTCGCGGCAACATCCCACCGGCCGTGCACCAGGCTGATGGCGCGACACCGGCTGGGCTCAGCGTCATCCCAGGTGCCGTCGCTTCGGGGCAGGGAACGCGTCGAGTGTGCACTCAGGGCGGAGATTCGGCGAAATTCCCGCCGTGGACGCACACTCGACGCCGTGGATGCACACTCAGCGTCGCGAGGACACGCCCGATGGCACACGCGACGCCGCGAACCTCAGATCAACCCCGTCGCGTCGAACACCCACGACGTGTCCGCGACGGCCAGCTCATCCATCCAGGTCGGCGGCGCAAAGTTGGTGAGCCCGCCCATATCCCAATAGTCCTTCCACAGCGTGATTTTGCCGTCGCGCACCCGGTGCACGGTCACGAACGGCAGCACCGCGGTTTCCCCGGTGGCCCAGTTCCAGGTTTCGGAGTGCTCGTACATCACGTCGGCGCCGGTCGACACCAGCAGCCCGTCATGGTTTTCGTAGCCGGCCAGCGGCTCCAACCCGACCTTGAGCCGCTTGACGATGTCCTCGGGGCCCCGGGCGGCCAAGCTAGGCCCGACCGGCATGTCGACATAGATGCAGTCCGGCGACAGAAAGGTTTTCACCGCCGTCCAGTCGCGCCGCGACAGCGCCCGCCACAGCCCGAGCACCGGCTCGTGGATGTCACCCGGCATGGGCCAGCTCCGCTGCATCCACCGCCGCGAACTGCCCGGCCCGCAGGAACCGGCCGGTGCGCTTGGTGCCCACCACCGCGGTGGGGGCACCGTCGAGGAAGACCGCCCGCCCGCCGACGAACACCGCCCGCACGGCGTCGTCGTTGCGGTTGACCATCCGGGACAGCCCGTCGTACACCGCGACCGGCGCCTCGGCGTAGTCGTCCAGGCGGGCGTCGAGATGCTCGGGATCCACCACCACCAGATCGGCGCGATCACCGACCCGCAGGTGCCCGGCGTCGAGCTGATACCAGTCGGCCAGCTCACCGGTGAGCCGGTGTACGGCATGCTCGATGGTCATGAACGGCCGCCCCGATCGCTCGGCGTCGCGGACGTGGCGCAGCAGCCGCAACCCGAAGTTGTAGAACGCCATATTGCGCAGGTGCGCCCCGGCATCGGAGAACCCGATCTGGATGCCGGCGTCGCGGGCGAGTTTCTTGAGCACCTCGGGGCGGTGGTTGGAGATGGTGGTGCGCCACCGCAGCGCGGCGCCGTGCTCGAGCACCAGGTCCAGAAACGCGTCCACCGGGTGCAGCCCGCCGCGGTCCCGCCCGACCTCGCCGAACGATTTGCCGATCACCGCGGTGTCCGGGCAGGCGACGATCTCGGCGTCGAAGAAGTCGCGGTGCCACACCCGCAGCCCGAACTTGCTGTCGTAGTCCTTGCGGAAGCGGCGACGGTAGGACTCGTCGCGCAACAGCTCGTTGCGTGCCAGCTCGTCCCGCAGGTGCAAAGCGGCGGCACCGGAACCGAATTCCTCGAACACCACCAGGTCGATGCCGTCGGCGTAGACCTCGAACGGCACCGGCAGATGCTGCCAGCGGAAATCGGCGCCGAACCGGTTCACCAGCCGCGCCAACGGACCCAGCGCCGCGATCGCGAACCGATTGGCCTTGACGTCGGCGGCCGAGAGCAGGCTGGTCTTGAGCCGGTTGCGGAACACCGGCAGCGACTGGGCGACCTGGGAGGCCAGGTTCAGCGGGTTGGTGATGTCGGGGCCGGACTGCAGCACCCGGCCCCGGCGGCGCAGCAGCGATTTCAGCCGGCGCAATTCGCGCGGCTTGGCATAGGTGGACGGCAGCGTCCGCGACCGGCACGTATCGCCGTCGAGTTTGTCGAAAAGCAGCTGCTGCGACGACATCCCGACGAAGCCGGCATCCAACGCGTCGGCCAGCATGCGTTCCATCCGGGCCTGCTCGCCGGCGGTGGGCCGCACCTCGGCGCGGGTGGCGCGGTCCAAACCCATGGTCGCGGCCCGCATATCGGAGTGGCCGAGGAACGCGGCGAGGTTGGGGCCCAGCGGCCGAGCCTCCAGCGCGTCGATGTACTCCCGCGGGCCGCGCCAGGTTTTGTGCGCGTCCACCGCGGCGATGACGTGTTCGCGCGGAATCGCCTCGACCCGACCGAACAGGTCACCGGCGTCGCTGCCGTCGACATGGATGGTCGACAACGAACAGGAGCCCAGCAGCACCGTGGTGACGCCGTGCCGCAGCGACTCGGCCAGCGCCGGGCCCTCCAGCACCTCCACGTCGTAGTGGGTGTGGATGTCGAGCAGCCCGGGCAGCACCCACGTGCCGGCGGCGTCGATCACCTGCGGGCAGCCGGTCTCGTCGAGGGGATCCGGGCTGATCGTGGCGATGCGGCCGTCGCGGATCCCGATGCTGCGCACCGCCGACGGGGCGCCGGTGCCGTCGAACCAGCGGCCGCCCCGAATGATTGTGTCGTATGTCACGTGCGTCAATATAACGGCGGCACTGGACACGTGTCCATCAAACGGCTCGGCTTAGAGTGCGGGGAGTCGATACGGAGGTAGCAGATGGCGGGATTGGGGCGGAAAGCCGGATGGGCGCTGGCGGCGCTCGGGGCGGCGGCCGTGGTGGGCCGGGCCGCGACGGCGGTCCGGGACCGCAGCGAGAACCCGTCGCCGTTCACGCCGTCGTGGACCCCGGGGCCGGCGCGCTACCGGGTGGGGGTGCGGCGCAACGTCGCGGTGCCGATGAGCGACGGGGTGGTGCTGCGCGCCGACATCCATTACCCCACCGTGCCGGAGACCGGGCAGCCGGCCGACGGCCCGTTCCCGGTGCTGCTGTCGGTGACCCCGTACGGCAAGATGGCCCCGCCGCCGGCCGCCCAGATCGGTGGCGGCCCCACCCCGTACCTGATCAAGCGGGGTTACATCGAGGTGATGGTCGACGTCCGCGGCACCGGCGCCTCCGGCGGCTCGTTCGAGATGTTCGGCCCCGAGCAGACCCAAGACGGGGTGGACCTGGTGGCCTGGGCGTCGACGCTGCCCAACGCCAACGGCCGGGTCGGCATGTTCGGGATCTCCTACCTGGCGATCAACCAGCTGTTCACCGCGGCCGCGGTCGGCCCGGATTCCCCGCTGAAGGCGATCTTCCCGGTGATGGCCGCCAACGACTTCTACCGCGACGCCGCCGCGATGGGCGGGGTGCCGCACCTGCGCACGGTGCGCGCCTACGGCGCGCTGTACACGCTGCTCAACGTCGTCAACCCCACCCTGGAGTTCTTCGCCCGCGGCGGGCATCCGCGGCCCCGGTCCGGGGGACTGGCCGCGGTGCGCCAACGCGGCCGCGACCAGCGACGCTACTTCGGGCCGCTGGTCGCCGAGGCCATGACCGGCGGCGACACCGCCTACGACGGGCCGTTTTGGGACGCCATGCGCCCCGACGTGGTGCTGCCCGACATCGCCGCCAACGGGGTGGCGGTGTTTTTGGTCGGCGGCTGGCACGACGCGTTCCAGCGCGGCGCGCCGCTGAACTACGCCGGACTGCAAAACGTGTGTGCGGGACGCCCGGCCGGGGCGCCGATGGAGCCGGGCCAGCCGGTGGCGGACCGGATCCGGCTGCTGATGGGCCCGTGGTATCACGTGTCGAACTTCGACCGGCTGCACCTGCAGGCCCTGCAGCTGCGCTGGTTCGACCACTGGCTCAAGGAGGATCCCGCCGCCGCATTCGCCGGGGCGCCGCTCACCTTCCAGGCGATCGGGAGCCCGCGCTGGTTTCACGCCCGCGACTACCCGCTGGCCGAGGCGACACCGACCCGCTACTACTTGTCCGACTCGGGCCGCCTGACGCCGGAGGCGGCAGAGCAGGAAACCGTCGCCACGCTGCCGTACCGGGCGCGGGGCCCGGTGGCCGGCCGCAGCCTCGAACAGTGGAGCCTGGGCATGAACAGCTTCATCGCCACCCAGGCCGGCCGCCCGATTCGCTACGACCAGGACAACCGCCGCCTGCAGCGCGGGGCGCTGACCTACACCACCGAGCCGTTCGCCACGCCCACCCTGCTGGCCGGCCCGATCACGCTGACCGTGCAGGCCACCGCCACCACCACCGAAACGTTGTGGGTCGCCCACCTCGACGACGTCGCCCCCGACGGGGCCAGCCGGCCGTTGACCCAGGGGGCGCTGCTCGGGTCACACCGCGCGCTCGACCCGGACCGCACCTGGTATCTGCCCGACGGCACCGTGCTGCGGCCGCACCACGTCAGCACCCGCGCGGCCACCGACCCCGTGGTGCCGGGCGAGCTGACCCGCTACGAGATCGAGGTGTTCCCCACCGCGGTGCTGATCGCCCCCGATCACCGGCTGCGGCTGACGGTCACCACCTACGACTTCCCGAATCTGGTGCCCACCAAGCCCGCCCGGGCCGCGTTGACCGGCGGCAGCTACCGCATCCAGCAGGGCGGCCCCACCGCGTCACACCTGCTGCTGCCGCTGCTCGACCCGGACCGGCTCTAGCGGCGTCCCTCGGCTAACGCTCCTCGACCACATCCCTGATGCGCTCCAGGGTCTTGGTCATGTCCCGGATATTGCGCCGCTGGCGCAGAAAACCGCCAAACACCCAGTAGTACACCGTGGTCAGCGGCGAGGAGGCCAGCCGGAACGACTCCGTGACATCGGTGCCGTCGCCGCTCGGCGTCAACCGGTAGAGCCAGTTGTTCACCGCCCGGTCACCGGCCAACACCGCGAACCCGAATTCGCGGCCGGGCTCGCAGGCGGTGACCCGACACGTCGTCCAGTACACCGGCCCGATCTCGTTGCGCCGCACGTGTCCGCGGAACCGGGCGCGCAGCGCAGGGCCGGTGGCGCCGTCGAGCCACTCGGCCTCAAACGTTTCGGGGGAGAACCGCCCGGTGTTGCGGATATCGGCGATCAGCTCCCAGATCTTGTCGGGGGGCGCCGCCATGTGAACCGTCGCCGAACCTTGCATGGCTTTGATCCAAGCATGTTTGGGGGCGCAGTAAAACCGCGCCGCGGTGGCGATCGAGGGGGTGATTTAGGCCCGGTCGCCGTCCTCGGGCATATCGTGGCGCACCACGCGCAGCTTCCCGCGGGCCAGGCAGGCGGCATACCCGTGGTGCTTGCCGTACATCTCCCAGGCGGTGGCGTGCATGTCCGGCGCCACATCGATCTCGTGCCCGTCGGAGAATTCCACGTGCAGGTTCCCGTGGTCGTCCCAGAGCACCCGGGTGCACATCTCCCCGGCGAAATCGAATAGCGCCCGCTCGTGCACGGCCGGGTCGTGCGGGTTAATGGTGACCACTTCGGCAGGTGCGTTATCCGTCGCGGGCAACCTCAGCCGGACCGGCGCCGATATGACGAGCTCGTTGTAATCGTCGAGGTTGAGCACCAGACCGTCGCGAAACATGATCCGTTGCAATACGCAACCGTCAATCCACGGTCCGAGCAATTTCTGTTCCGCCATACATTCCACTCTGGACGTTTTCCCAACGCGGCACAAGAGCCGAATGTCGGCTGGCCGCAAAAGCAGACAACGCTGATACCGAAGCGCCCGCGAGTGGCGCGCATCGCGACGAAATTGGCAATGGCCACCATCCGCATCGATTACCGTGTGTACGGCGAGTTAACTGACGCGATCGGGCAAAGCCCCCCGTGCCGGCCGACCTGCTCGGCGTTGCGCTGCCGGGGGCTGATAACCCTTGTATAGCCGGTCGATCCGCGCTAGCGTGTCGTCGGCCTCCCGCACGATTAAATGGGGTGATGACCATCGACACGCTGACCAGTGCCACCACCTACCGGAGGGGTCGGTTCCATGGCTGAGGCCGCGCTGGATGACGGGGAAGCCCCGGTCATCGTCAGCTTGGTCGAGGCGGCGATGCAGATGTTTACCGCCGCGATCGAGGCGCTGCCCGATCCCAGCGACGAGGAGTTCTCCGGTCGCGCCGCGGTAATCCTGTCCGGTCTCCGCAAGCTGCAGACCGCGCTGACCCAGGCCGCCGCCCGCGGCCGGGCCACCCCGTCGGTCATTGTGGCGCTCAGCGGGGTCCGGACCCGCTACGACGACCTGATGGCCGACGCGGCCAGCGCGCCCGGCGCCACCCTGGGGCAACGGCTCTACGTCACCCGCCGCCGCGCCAAACTGTCGGCGCAAGAAACCGCGAACGGCGCGGGCCTGCGGGCGGATCTGCTCGACGCCATCGAGGGCGATGAGACCCCGACCGACGAGGAAGCCGGCAAGATCAAGGAGCTCATCGCCGCGCTCGGCGGATAACGCCACCGCAGCACCTCATCGCCGTCTGCGTTGCGGACGGCGATGAGCAATCCCGGTCTACCCGCTGGTGATGTGGTGCGCGATCGAGGTTGCCACCGATGCGGACTTGGACCGGGTCCGCTCGTCGGCGGCCTGCAGCTCCGCGGCGGTGACGATCATGGCGTCCGAGCCGGGAAACACCGTCGCCACATGGTCCTTGGCCCACTGGACCACGTAGGGCGGCGAGCCGTCGGCCGAGTGCACCTCGGTGATCCGTCCGCGCTGATCCGGCTGCGTGATGGTCCCACCCTTGATCACCAACCAATCGCCAACATGGGCCTTCATCGCCCCTCCTTCCGTTGCGCCCCGTGACGATTGTGCGCGCTCTCGACGCGGTTGGGGAGGGCCCAATTGTGGCCGGGCGCGCGGGGCCGGAAAAGAAACTGCGCTTGGCGGCGGTGCCGACAAGCGCAGTTCTCGCGGTCCGGGTGGCGCTATCCGGCGCCCAGCGAACTCTGCAGGTCAGGCTTCATCGCCTGCAGTTGGGCGCCCCAGTACTCCCAGCTGTGGGTCCCGTACGGCGGGAAGTTGAACACCGCGTTGTGACCACCGGCGGCCTCGTAGAGCTCCTGGAACTTCTTGTTCTGGCCGATCATGAAGTTGCTCTCCAGGAACGTGGCGGGCAGGTTGGCGCCACCCAACTCGTTGGGGGTGCCGTTGCCGCAATACACCCACAGCCGGGTGTTGTTGGCGACCAGCTGGCCGACGTTGACGGTGGGGTCGTTGCGCTGCCACGCGGGGTCGTCGTCCGGCCCCCACATGTCTTCCTTCTTGTACCCGCCGGCGTCACCCATCGCCAGGCCGATCCAGCCCTTGCCCTCCGACGGGTTGACGTAGCCCGACAGCGAACCGGCGTAGATGAACTGCGCGGGGTGGTAGATCGCCAACGTCATGGCCGAACCACCGGCCATCGAAATACCGACCGCGGCGCTGCCGGTGGGCTTCACGTTCTGGTTGGCCGACAGGTAGCCGGGCAGCTCACTGGTGAGGAAGGTTTCCCACTTGTAGGTGCTGCACCCGGCCTTACCGCAGGCCGGCGCATACCAGTCGGCGTAGAAGCTGGACTGCCCGCCCACCGGCATGACCACCGACAGGCCCGACTGGTAGTACCACTCGAACGCCGGGGTGTTGATGTCCCAGCCGTTGTAGTCGTCCTGGGCGCGCAGGCCGTCCAGCAGATACACCGCCGGGGAGTTGGGGCCACCGCTTTGGAACTGCACCTTGATGTCGCGCCCCATCGACGGCGACGGCACCATGAGGTAGTCCACCGGCAGACCCGGCCGGGAGAACGCCTGCGCGGGTGCTGTCCCGCCGGCGAGACCGCCCAGCCCGGGCAGCGCGGCGGCGGCGACCGCGGCGATCAACAGCCGACGGCCCCAGCCGCGCCATATTTTGCTCACGTTTGTCATACCTGGCCCCTTAGAGATGTATGCACCGCGTGCTCCGCGGGTGAACTTACCCTGAAAGCGGCCGATGTGTCGATCACAACGCGAAGACATCGCGTTTTTGTAACGAAATGTGTGTTGCGCCGACGGCACGTGATAAGGGCGGGCAGCCGGCTTAACCGGCCACGCCGACGGCGCTGTGCTTTTGGTCACCCAATGCGGTGGCCTTGGGCGCCTTGGGTAGGCTCACCCGCGATAAAGCCGACGACGACCACGCTGTCCTGATCCCGTCCGGCGCGCGCGAACCCATACACACCGCACGAATTCGCGCTGCGGCGGAATCGCAGGTCGGGGCACGATTGGGGTGCGAATTTTGGAGACCGTTCTAGGCATATCGATGACGCGGACCAGGGTGGGGTGGGTCCTGGTGGAAGGCCACGACGCCGATGGCGTCACGCTCGACCACGACGAGTTCACCGTGCGCGCGGGGCGGGGGGTGCGTGCGGTCGATACCGCCGAACAAACCATGGCCGCGGTGTGGCAAACCCAAGCCCTGGTCGATAAACGCGACCAGCGGTTACACGCCATCGGCATGACCTGGAGCGACGAGGCCGCCGCCGATGCCGCCCTGCTGCTGGAGTCGTTGACCGATGCCGGGTTCGACCACGTCGTACCGATCCGGTTCGCGGATGCCGCCGAGGCGTTGACCCGCGGAATCGGGCCGGTCATCGGGTCGGAGCGGACCGCGGTTTGCCTCATCGAGGACGACGCGGCGACGGTCGTCATGGTCGAGGACGGCGGCGCCGGTGCCCGCACGGCGGTCAAACAGCCCATCGACGACAACGGCCTGATCCGGTGGTTGACGACGCTGTTCGACCGGGCGAACTGGCACCCGGACGGGTTGGTGCTGGCGGGCTCGGGCACCAGCACCAACCTCGACGCCATCACCCGGCGGCTGGAGAAGTCGCTGGGTATACCGGTTTTCGCGCAATCCGGTGCGCAACTGGCGGTGGCCCGCGGTACGGCCCTGGCGGCCGCCCCCGGCGACGGGGAGTTCACCAATGCGCGGTTCGTCGCGCCGCGCCGCGGGCCCGCCGCCGCGCCGCGGCGCGACGAACCGCGCATTGGTGAACTCCCCGTCGCCGGGGG